>NZ_JBEZLR010000009.1:0-152984 GCF_040652275.1 Streptomyces sp. NPDC048275 | reverse complement strand
ATCGGCTACCTCGCGCCGGTCGTCTTCGAGCAGAGATCAACTACGCTGGCCATCGCTGCATGACAACCGGTGTCCACGATCAAGGTGGAAGCCCCGGTCACCAAACGAGACACGACCCCCATCGCGGCCGCCACTTCAAGCCTCAGCGCCTGCACGCCGATAAGGCGTATGACATCCCCCACCTGCGAAAATGGTTACGAGGCAAGCCCATCGGCGTGCGCATCGCCCGCAAAGGCATCGAGTCCAGCGAACGGTTGGGCCGACGCAGGTGGGTGATCGAGCGGACGATGTCGTGGCTGTCCGGCTACCGCCGACTCAGCCCCCGCTACGAACGCCACTCCCGCAACTACCTGGCATTTCTTGGCCTCGCCGCAGCCATGTGCTGCTACAAGCGACTGGTCCGCCTCACCACATAGGACACCGTCTTAGAACACGACCAGCGCGCGTCCTCCCTTGCCCGCGGTCATGTTGTCGAAAGCCGCCGGGATGCCGTCGAGGGCGATCCGGTCGGTGACCAGGGCGCCGAGGTCGAGGCGGCCGGAGCGGACGTGCTCGGCCAGCACCGGCAGATCCCGCGCCGGATCGGAGTTGCCGTACACACAGCCGGAGAGCGTTCTGCCCCAGTGGAAGATCTCCAGGGCGTTGAAGGTGACCTGTTGGTCCTTTCCGCCGATGCCGACGACCGTGGTGCGGCCGCCGCGCCGGGTGGAGTCCCAGGCGGTGCGGATGGTCACGGCGCGCCCCACGCACTCGACAGCCACGTCGACGCCCTGTTTGCCGGTGAGTGCGCGGATCTCACGGGCGGTGGTGTCGGACGCGACGACGTAATCGGTGGCTCCCGCCTCGCGGGCGAGGGACTCCTTCTCGGGGGAGATGTCGACCGCAATGATCTTCGAGGCGCCCGCGATCCTGGCGGACTGGAGCGCCGCGAGTCCGACCCCGCCGACCCCGAACACCGCGACGGTCTCACCGGGCCGGACCTTCGCCGAGTGGTGGACGGCGCCGTATCCGGTGAGGACGGCGCAGCCGAGGAGGGCCGCGTCGGTGAGCGGTACCCCGGCGGGGACGGGGAGGACGCAACCGGCGGCCACGACGGTCTCCTCGGCGAACGCGGCGACGTTCAGCCCGGGGTGGAGGTCGCTTCCGTCGGAAGCGCGTCGGGCGTACACATCCGCCGCTCCGGTGAGCGCGTCGGCGCACAGCCACACCTCGCCCAGCGAGCAGGCGTGACACCTTCCGCAGGAAGGCGCCCAGTTGAGGACGACTTCGGTGCCGGGCACGATCCCGGTCACCCCCTCCCCCACGGAGACGACGGTCCCGGCGCCCTCGTGGCCGAGGACGGCGGGGACCGGCACCCGCATGGTGCCGTCGGACAGCGAGAGGTCGGAATGGCAGACCCCGGCGGCGGCCAGCCGGACACGGACCTGGCCGGGGCCGGGTTCGGGGAGGTCGATCTCGGCGATCTCCAACGGAGCGCCCACGGCGGGAAGTACGGCGGCGCGAACCACGTGCAGACTCCTCAGAACTGAAGGGACTTGGTCTGGAGGTACTCGGACAGGCCGTGCGATCCCAGCTCGCGCCCCACCCCCGACTGCTTGTAACCCCCGAACGGGGCAAGGGGGTTGAACTGCCCGCCGTTGATGTCGACCTGCCCGGTGTCGAGCCGGCGGGCGAACGCCACGGCCTCCGCCTCCTCGCCCGCCCAGACGGCGCCGGCGAGTCCGTACACCGTTCCGTTGGCGATCCGCAGGGCGTCCTCCTCGTCCTCGTAGCGCAGAATCGACAGCACCGGTCCGAAGATCTCCTCCTGGGCGATCGTCATCTCCGGTGTCACGTCCGCGAAGACCGTCGGGCTCACGAAGTACCCTCGCTCGCGCGGGGATTCGGGTCCGCCCGCGACGAGCCGGGCGCCCTCGGAGACGCCCTTGTCGATGTAACTCCGCACCCGTGCCCGCTGCTTGGCGTTGACGACCGGGCCGATGCGGTCGCCGTACTTGCCCGCGGCCGCGGCGGCCAGCTCGACCGCCTCCTCGTACCGCGAGGTGTGGACCAGCATGCGGGTCCAGGCGCTGCACGTCTGGCCGGAGTTGGACATCACGTTGGCGACGCCGACACCCACGGCCCTGGCCAGGTCGGCGCTCGGCAGGATGACGTTGGCGGACTTGCCGCCGAGTTCCAGGGCGACCCGTTTGACCGCCCCACCGGCGGTGGCGCCGATCCGCCTGCCGACCGCCGTGGAGCCGGTGAAGGAGACCAGGTCCACGTCCCCGTGTTCGGCGAGGGCCTGGCCCGCGACCGGTCCGAGGCCGGTGACGAGGTTGAAGACACCGGCCGGGACGCCCGCCTCGGCCACCGCCTCGGCGAAGAGCTGGGCGGTCAGCGGGGTGTCCTCGGCGGGCTTGAGCACGACTGTGCAGCCCGCCGCGAGCGCGGGGGCGACCTTGGCGACGATCTGGTGCAGCGGGTAGTTCCAGGGGGTGATCGCGCCGACGACCCCTACGGGCTCGTGGTAGACGGTCGAGTTGCCGACCTTCTCCTCGAAGGCGTACGTGGCGGCCAGTTCGGCGTAGGAGCCCGCGACCAGGATCGGTACGCCCGCGTGGACCGTCTGTGAGAACGCAAGCGGCGAGCCGAGCTCCGCCGTGACGGTCTCGGCGATCTCGTCCTTGCGGGCGACGAGCACGTCACGCAGGGCGGAGAGCTTGGCGGCCCGCTCGCCGGTCGGGGTCGCGGCCCAGGCCGGGAAGGCGGCGTGGGCGGCGTGTACGGCGGCGTCGACGTCCTCGGCCGTGCCCGCCGGGACCCGGCCGATCACCTGCTCGTCGACCGGGTTCACGACCTCGATCGTGTCGGTGCCGGCGGCCGGGCGCCAGGCGCCGTCGATGTACATGCCGTCGTGTGCCTTCATCGTGTTCCTCCCGGGCGGGGCCGCGTCGTCCGCGCCCTAAACTAGCGACGATAGTTTTGCGGCACCAGAGGGGCCGCCGAAGCCGGAACCGGAGCCAGGATCGAAGTCGGAACCGGGGCCGGAACCGGAACCGAAGCCAGAACCGAAGCCGGAACCGGGGCCGGAACCGGAGTCAGAAGTCGACGCCGACCCGGTCGTCCACCCTCCCCACCGACTCCTGGCCGAAGGTCTTCTCGTAGGCGGTCCTGATCTCCTCGACCTTCCGGTCGCTCGCGTCCGCCGCCGCCTGGGGATACAGCAGGATCAGTTCGTACGACCGCTCGCGCTCGATCGTGCCGTGCGCGTCCCGCCACTGCCCGCGCCCGTCCTGCACGGTGAGCCCGTCGGGGAAGGCGGGGGTCACCCGACGGTCGATGAAGTCCTTGAACTGCCGGTCGCTCACGGCCGGGCCGCCGTCGGGCCGTTCGGTGCCGAAGAGGAGCCGCGTCTCGATGTAGGCCACGCCGCGCCCGGGGGCTGCGCCGTACGCCTGGTGCGCGGTCGTCCGCGGTCTCTCGTCGCTGTCGCCGTCGCCGATCAGGACGTACGCGGCCGGTGTACCGGCGACGAGCAGGGTGGTGGCGAGGGCGGCCCCCATCCGGGCGCGGGTGCTGAGGGGAGTCATGCACCACTGCCTAGCGGAACTCACTCCTCCAGGTCCGGCAGCCGCGCCGGAGCGGGACTGATGCGTTCGCCGTGCTGGTCGAAGACGAACATATGGGCGATGTCGACGAGGAGGGGGATCTGCATGCCGTGGCGGAGTTCGATGTCGGGCGTGGTGCGGACGACGAGGTCCCCGGGCAGTCGGCCCTCCGGCGGGGCTTCGTCGGCGCGTGGGGGCTCCTCGTCGCCGGCGTGATCGAGGACGACCACCGGCCCGGCCCGCCCACCGGCGCGCTCGCGCAGGCGGTCCAGGACGGTGCCCTCACGTCGACGTCGACGCCGGGCCGGGCGGACCGGGCGGGGCGCCTCCAGTTCCGGGACGAAGGCGGGCCGCGAGCCGGTGTTGAAGTGGACGAGGACCTCGTGCCCCTGGAACTCCACGTGCTCGACGAGACCGCTGATCGCCGCCTCGCCCGGCCGGGCCTCCGACGGCTTGGCCAGCCGGATGGCCTCGGAGCGCAGCCCGACGATGACCTCGCGCCCCTGCTGCACCCGCAGCAACTGGTGGTCCAGACAGAGGGGTTCGGGCAGCCGCAGGTACTGCCGGCCGAGGCTGATCGTCATGGCTCCGTCGAGCGGGGCGCGGACGAGGCCGCGCAGCAGATTGATACGGGGGGTGCCGATGAAGGCGGCGACGAAGACGTTGGCGGGCAGCGCGTAGACCGTGCGGGGCGTGCCCAGTTGCTGGAGGACGCCGCCGCGCAGTACGGCGACCCGGTCGCCGAGCGACATCGCCTCGGCCTGGTCGTGGGTGACGTACACCGTGGTGACGCCCAACTCCCGGTTGAGGCAGGAGATTTCGGCGCGCAGATGACTGCGGAGCTTGGCGTCGAGGTTGGACAGCGGCTCGTCCATCAGGAAGGCGGAGGGGTGCCGGGCGATCGCTCGGCCCATCGCCACGCGCTGGCGTTCGCCGCCGGAGAGCTGGTTGGGGAAGCGGTCGAGGAGGTCCTCGATGCCGAGCATCCGGGCGGTGGCGTCGACGCGCGGGCGCGGGTCGGTCCCGGGTGTCTCGATGCGCAACGGGAAACCGATGTTGGCGCGGTTGGTCATGCTCGGGTAGAGGGCGAAGTTCTGGAAGACCATCGCCATGTCCCGTGCGGACGGCGCGAGATCGTTGGCGTACTCGCCGTCCAGACGTACCTCGCCCTCGGTGACGTCCTCCAGCCCGGCGATCATTCTCAGCACGGTGGACTTTCCGCAGCCGGAGGGTCCGAGCAGCACGAGGAACTCGCCGGGCCGGATGTCCAGCGACAGCCGCTCCACCACGCGGGCGCCGCGCGTATACGACTTGCTGACCTGGTGCAGGGAGATGGCGCGTGTCATGAAAGGTGCCCCCGGGGGCTCACAGGGCGCTGGTGCTCCGCGGTCGAACGTACCGTACGGGGTCGCACGGGACGTATGAGTCACGGAAGTTAACGGACCGCGTACACCCGGGGGAAGACACCGGGCGGAAGCGGACGATCGGATACCGCGCCGCGACGCGCCCCGGCGCCGCTTCAGATACCGCTTGCACCGCGACAGATACCGGTTGCGCCGCGTCACATACCAGTTGCGCCGCGTCAGATGTCGCTCTTGCGGCGCAAGGGCACCCTGGGCCGCAGCGGCTCGCCGCGGTCGGGGGTCGGTTTCGTGGGTGAGCGCAGGGCTGTTCCGGACGACAGCAGCAACAGCGCGCCGAGCATCACGAACGGGGCGGCCACACCCGCGACGCCGGCGATCAGGCCCGCCGCGGCGGGCGCCGCGACCTGGCCGAGGCGGTTGCCGGTCAGTCGCAGGGCGAGGGCCGTGGAGCGGGCGTCGTCCGGGGCGGCCTGCACGACCGTCGTCATGGACAGCGGCTGGCCGACGCCCAGGCAGAAGCCGAGGGCCAGGAGCATCGCGGCCAGCGCCCACACCGGCACGGGCAGCGCGATGCTCGCGCACAGGACGCCCGCCGCCAGGCAGGTCGTGGTGAGCAGCGCGGTCCGGCCGAGCAGTCGCAGCATCGGCGTCATCACCAGACGGCAGGCGATGGTCGCGGCCGCGCGCAGGCTCAGCAGCAGCCCGATCACGGACGGCGCGATGCCTCGGTGGTCGCCGACCACGGGCAGATACGCGGTGAGGATGTCCGTCGCGGACAGCACGGCGAGGCTGATGAAGATGCCGGCGGGTACGCCCCGCGTGCGCAGGATCCGGTGCACCGGGACCCGTTCGCCCTGTGTCGTACGGGACTTGGCGGGCGTACGGTGTTCGATGCGCCACAGTGAGGTGAACGAGACCGCGGCGACCGCGGCCGCGACAAGCAGGGCCTGCGCACTGGTGCCGGCCCGGTCCGGGCCGCCGATCAGGACGCCGGCGGCGATCGGGCCGATCAGTTGGCCGAGCGAGGCGCCGATGGTGAAGTGGCCGAAGTTGCGGTCCTGCTCGTGCGGCGCGGACTGGCGGGCGACGAGCGACTGGGCCCCGATGACGAAGCACAGGTGGCCCAGGCCCATCACTCCGCTCCAGGCCGCCATCGCCGCGAGCGAGTTCGCCGTACCGCTCAGGGCACAGCCGCCCGCGATGAGGACGACTCCGACGGGCAGCAGGGGCGCGCACCGTCCATGGTCCGTGCGGCGGCCCAGGGGTACGGCGGCGAACAGCGGGAGCAGGGCGTAGACGCCCGCGATCACGCCGATGGCGCGTTCGTCCGCGCCCAGCGCCAGGGCCCGGTAGGAGACGGCGGGCCGGGCCATCGACACCGCCCCCTGCGCGAAGGCGAAGGCTATGACGAGGCGGAGCAGCCAGCCCCGGTTCCTACCGGGCCTCACGTTCGTGTCCTCCCTGGAGGATCGAGTCAGGGGATGAGCCAGGGGATCGAGTCAGGGATCAGATGATGCCGAACAGGATTCCCGCCCCGAGCACCACCAGCGAGGTCAGCGCCGCCCACTTCACCACGAACCTGGTGTGGTCGCCGAACTCGACCTTCGCCATGCCGACGAGGACGTATACGGCGGGCACCAGCGGGCTGGACATGTGCAGCGGCTGACCGACGAGCGAGGCGCGGGCGATCTCCAGGGACGATACTCCGTGCGCCTGTCCCGCCTCGGCGAGGACCGGCAGGACGCCGAAGTAGAAGCCGTCGTTCGACATGAAGTAGGTGAGCGGGATGCTCAGGATGCCGGTGACGAAGGCCATGTGCGGGCCCATGCCGTTGGGGATGTTGTCGACGAGCCAGTTGGCCATGTGGTCGACCATGCCGGTGCCCTGGAGGACGCCGGTGAAGACGGCGGCGGCGAAGACCATGCCGGAGACGTTGAGGACGTTCTCGGCGTGGGCTCCGAGGCGCGCCTTCTGGTCGGGCATGTGCGGGAAGTTGACGGTGAGCGCGAGTGCGGCGCCGAGCAGGAACAGCACCGGGATCGGCAGCCACTCCATGATCATGGCGGTGAGCAGGGTGACCGTGAGGAGCGCGTTGAACCAGTAGAGCTTGGGGCGAAGGGTGGCGCGGTTCGGGTCGAGCCCCTGGAAGCCGTCCTCCTCGACGGGCTCGGGGTCCGCGTCCGTGCCCGAGCCACCCGTGGTCACGGCCTTGCCGCCCTCGCCGCCGCCCGCGCCGACCAGCACCGTCTCCGACTCCTGCGGCTCCAGCGCCGCGTCCAGCGTCAGCACACCGAGCCGCTTGCGCTCGCGGCGCCCGAGGACGTACGCGAGGAAGAAGACGCCAAGGAGGCCGACGGCCAGCGCGGGGATCATCGGCACGAAGATGTCGCTGGCGTCGAGCTTCAGCGCGGTCGCCGCGCGGGCCGTGGGACCGCCCCACGGCAGCGTGTTCATCACACCGTTGGCCATCGCGGCGACGCCGGTCATCACGACCAGGCTCATCTTCAGCCGCTTGTACAGCGGGTACATCGCCGAGACCGTGATCATGAAGGTGGTCGAGCCGTCGCCGTCGAGGGAGACGATCGCGGCGAGGACCGCGGTGCCGACCACGATCCGCATCGGGTCGGCCTTGCAGAACTTCAGGATCCCCCGGACGATCGGGTCGAAGAGGCCGACGTCGATCATCACACCGAAGTAGACGATCGCGAACATCAGCATCGCCGCCGTGGGGGCGAGGGTGGTGACGCCGTCGATGACGTAGTCACCGAGCTTGGCTCCCTTGCCGACGAACACGCAGAAGAGCGCCGGAATCAGTACGAGCGCCGCGATCGGCGACATCTTTTTCAGCATGATCAGGACCAGGAAGGTCGCGATCATGGTGAAGCCGAGGATGGTCAGCATTAATGGATACCTAACGTTCGCCCTTGAACTCCCACCAGGGACGGCGGTGGGTTGACGTTAGGTCCGTTCCGCGAGCCTTAACAAGATGTTGACACGCGAGCAATAAGCGCAAAACTCCAGGTCACGGGCTTGCCTCGGTCAGCGTCTCGGCGAGCGCCAGGTCAACGGGCACGCCGTTGAGCACCGCGGTGCCCGACAGCGGGTCCAGGAGCGAGCCGTCGAGGAGCTGGTTGACGTTGACGCCCGGGTCCAGTGCGGCGTGGCTCATCCGGGTGCCCGGCCGGTCGTGGCCCCAGCCGTGCGGCAGGCTCACCACCCCGCGCCGTACGGCCTCGGTGACCTCCGCGGGGGCGATCACCTCTCCCCCGGCGCCCTTGACGCGCACGGCCGCCCCGTCGGTGAGCCCGAGCTGTGCGGCGTCCTCGGGGTGGATGTGCAGGGTGCAGCGGTTGGTGCCACCGGTGAGCGCGGGCACGTTGTGCATCCAGCTGTTGTTGGAGCGCAGATGACGGCGGCCGACGAGCACGATCGCCGCCGGGCGCTCGCGCAGCGCCGCCCGCAGTCGGGGAAGATCGTCGACAATCGGTCCCGGCAGCAGCTCGATCCTCCCGCTGGGCGTCTTCAGCGGCTGCGGCAGGCGTGACCCGAGCGGTCCGAGGTCGATGCCGTGCGGATGCGCGAGCAGCTTCTCCAGGCTCAGGCCGTCCGGTCGTACGCCGAAGCCGTCGCCGTACGGGCCGAGGCGCAGCATCATGTCGAGCCGCCGCTCGGGGCCGTTCTCGCCGGTGAGCGCGGCGGCGAGTTCCTTCGGATCCCGTCCGTGCACCGGCCCGTGCGCGTCGTTGACCGCCTTGCCCAGGGTGGAGTCGATGACCAGCGTGTCGACTGCGGAGGGGTCGGCGCCGTGCATCCCGCTGGCGGCCAGCACCAGCCGGGCGAGGATCTCGGTCTCCGCCATGCGGCCCGGTTCGAGGGGGACGGCGGCGCGGGTGTAGCGCACCTGGTTGCGTACGGCGAGGGTGTTGAAGGCGAAGTCGTGGTGCGCGCTCTGCGAGGGCGGGGGCGGGGGCAGGACGACGTGCGCGTGGCGCGAGGTCTCGTTCAGGTAGGGGTCGACGCTGACCATGAAGTCGAGCGAGTCGAGGGCCTTGTCGAGGCGGTCGCCGTCGGGGGCGGACAGGACGGGGTTGGCGGCGACGGCGATGAGGGCGCGGATCGGGCCGCCCCGCGGATCGGCGGTACTGGCCTCCGGCGTGGCCGCACTCCCCTCCGTCGTAGCCGTGCCCCGCTCCGTCGTAGCCGTACTGCCCTCCGGCGTGGCAGTGTCGATCTCCTCCGCGAGGGCGGCCAGCGGCAGCTCGCCCTTGACCTCCGGGTGGCGGCTCACCCTGCTGTGCCAGCGCCCGAGCGCGAAGCCCCGGCCGGGTCCGGCAGGCCGAGGTGTCTTGTCGGTCGCGGACCGGGGGAACAGGGCGCCGCCGGGCCGGTCGAGGTTGCCGGTGAGGATGTTCAGGACGTCGACGAGCCAGCTCGCCAGGGTGCCGTGCGGGACGGTGCAGCTGCCGATGCGGCCGTAGACGGCGGCGGTGGGCGCGGCGGCCAGTTCGCGGGCGAGCGCCCGGATCGTGCCGGCCGGCACATCGCAGGCCTCGCTCGCCGCCTCGGGCGTGAAGTCCCGTACCGCGTCGGCCAGTTCGTCGACCTCCTGGACGTGGGGCGCGAGATCGCCCAGGGCGACGAGCTTCTCCTCGAAGAGGACGTACGTCATCGCCGCGAGCAGCAGCGCGTCGGTACCGGGGCGGATGGCCACGTGACGGTCGGCGAGTTTGGCCGTACGGGTCCGCCGCGGGTCGATGACCGTCAGCGTGCCGCCGCGCGCCCGCAGTGCCCTGAGCTTGCCGGGGAAGTCGGGGGCGGTGCACAGGCTCCCGTTGGATTCCAGCGGGTTGGCGCCGATGAGCAGCAGGTGGTCGGTGTGGTCGAGGTCCGGCACCGGGATCGCGTTCGCATCGCCGTACAGCAGACCGCTCGACACATGCTTGGGCATCTGGTCGACGGTGGAGGCGGTGAAGAGGCTGTGGGTGCGCAGCGCGGTGAGCAGGACGGGCGGGTAGAGGGCGCCGGCCATGGTGTGCACGTTCGGGTTGCCGAGGACGACGCCGACGGCGTGCGGTCCGTGCCGCTCGACGACGGGTCGCAGGCCCGCCGCGACCGCGTCGAAGGCCTCCTCCCAGGTGGCTTCGCGCAGCTCGCCGTCCTTGCGGACGAGGGGTGTGCGCAGCCGGTCGGGGTCTCCGTCGGCGGCCCCGAAGGAGGCGCCCTTCGGGCAGATGAATCCCTTGCTGAACACGTCGTCGCGGTCGCCGCGGGCGCCGGTCACGCGGGTGCCCTCGATGGTGAGCGTCAGTCCGCAGGTGGCCTCGCAGAGGGGGCAGATACGCAGAGCGGTGCGGGACACAGGTCCTCCCGGAGGCGGTGACAACAGTGGCACACGGACTGCGGCCGAGCATACCGACCGGTACGGACGGCGGGGAGGGCCTGTCAGGGGTGAGGTCGGAAATCCGCGAACGGCTCCCCGGCTCAGGACCGGCTCAGTCGAGGACCCTCGCCAGGTAGGCCCGTAGCATCTCGCGCGTCTCCTCGATGATCCGCTCGTCCCCCTGCGGTGCCACCCGGAAGGCCAGGTGGACCAGGGTGTCGGCGGTCTCCACGGCGACCAGGAAGACGCGGCGCAGGTCCTCGTCGGGGGTGCGCTCGAGGTAGCCGGAGAGCAGCTCGGTGAGGCGGTCGGCCACGCGGGTGTTGGGCTCGGCGTAGCGGGAGCCGAGCGGGATCTGGTTGCCGAAGTCGACGAGGGAGAAGCCGGGAGCGGTGCGCTTCATGGCGATGTACTCGTCGAGCACGGCGTCCACCGCCGTGCGCCAGCCTCCGCCCCCTGTGTCGTCGAGGCGCCCGGTGACGCGCTCGGCGTAGCGCTCGAGGTTGCGCTGGGCGAGCGCGTCGGCCATCGCGCGTTTGTTGCCGAAGAAGCGGTAGACGGAGCCGATGGGGACGCCCGCGCGCTGGGCGACGGCCCGCGTGCTCAGGTCGTCGTAGCCGACCTCGTCGAGGAGGTCGGCGCAGGCGTCGAGGATCCTGGTCAGTCGTTCGGCACTGCGCCGCTGAACGGGCGCTCGGCGCATCGAGGTGGCTTGGGGCACAGGCTTCATGATGCCTTTCCGCCGGGGTCCCGTGAACCGCCCGTATCCGTACGGGACGCGGTGCCGCTCCCACTCGTCGTCGGCGTCGCCGTCTCCGTCTCCGCGGGTGGTGTCGGTGTGGGCCCGGCCGCGGAGGCCGTGATGTCCGCCGTGCTCTCCACGGGCTTGCCGTGGACGGCCCATGCCGTGCGGTCGTCGGCGTACAGGCGCGCGGTGACCTGGTGGGTGCCACGCGGCACCAGGTCTGCGGGGAGGTGGTGCCGGGTGGTGCGGAGCGTGGCGATGGTCCGGCCGTCGAGGGAGAGCAGGGCGAGGCCGCGTCCGGCCACGGCCGCCGCCTTGGTGCCGGAGGGTGAGAAGTGGAAGTTGCGGACGGTCAGCCGCACGTCCCAGTCGGCGTCGGAGTCCGGCTGGACCTCGATCGCGACCTCCGGTGCGCCTTTCTCCTCGACCTCACGGTAGTGCCGTCCCCTCTCGTCGGTCTCGTCCAGCAGTTTGCCCACGGGCGAGGCCGACGTTTCGTCCGTCCGCTCGGGCGCCTCGCCGGTGCCACAGCCCGCCGGTCCGCCGAGCAGGGCGCCGACCGCGAGCGCGGCGAGCAGTCCACGCTTCCACGACATGTCGGGGAGAGTAGAACAGCGCTGCGACGACGCGGATCCCCCTGGAGTCGGGTTCCTGGGCCGTGCGGCCAACCCTGGGGTGTACTCCGCGCGGAGACCGCGGCCCTAGGCCCTGTCGTCAAATTCCCGCCTGCCTCGCGACGCCATGCACGCACTCTCGCCGCACCGGGCACAGACCCACGTACAACCAGTACGAGGGCCTGCGCCCGGCACGCCGAGAGCACGCACCTGACGCCGCGAGGCCCGCCCTCCGGGCGGACGACGGGAATGTGACGACAGGACCTAGCCCGCCCGTCCCCGTGGAATGTGCCGGTCCCACCTCTTGTCTTGCGGCCGATCCCACCTCTTGCGCCCGGAAATGCCGAATCCTACGGTGAAGCATAGGAATCAGAGCGCAAGGGAGCGATCATGAGCGGGGACGCGAGGAAGACGGCCGAGGCGCCGGCCTACCTCTCCGGATTCGGCAACGAACTCAGCTCGGAGGCGGTCCCTGGAGCGCTGCCGCACGGCCGCAACGCACCGCAGCGCGCACCGCTCGGGCTGTACGCGGAGCAGCTGAGCGGTACGGCGTTCACCGAGCCGAGGGCCTACAACCGCCGCTCCTGGCTGTACCGGATCCGTCCGTCGGCCGCGCACCCCGCGTTCACACGCAGGGACAACGGCGCGCTGCGCACGGCCCCCTTCGCGGAGACCGTGCCCGACCCGAACCGGCTGCGCTGGAATCCGCTGCCGGAACCACCGGCCGGGACGGACTTCCTCGGGGGCCTGTGGACCCTGGGCGGCAACGGTGACGCGACCCGGCGCTCCGGCATGGCGGTGCACCTTTATCACGCCGACTCCTCGATGGACCGTGTCTTCAGCGACGCCGACGGCGAGTTGCTGATCGTGCCGGAGCGCGGCGGGCTGCTGCTGCGCACGGAGTTCGGGCTGCTGCATGTGGAGCCGGGACATGTGGCGCTGATCCCGCGCGGGGTGCGCTTCCGTGTGGAGCTGCTCGGCCCCGCGTCCGACGGCGGGCAGAGCCCGACTGTCCGCGGCTATGTGTGCGAGAACTACGGGGCGCCCTTCCGGCTGCCCGACCTCGGCCCGATCGGCGCCAACGGACTCGCCAACGCCCGGGACTTCCTCGCCCCCGTCGCCGCGTACGAGGATGTCGAGGGCCCGGTCGAGGTGGTCAACAAGTTCTGCGGCAACCTCTGGACGGCGACGTACGACCACTCGCCGCTGGATGTCGTCGCCTGGCACGGCAACCATGTTCCGTACGTCTATGACCTGCGCCGCTTCAATGTGATCGGCAGCATCAGCTACGACCACCCGGACCCGTCGATCTTCACGGTGCTGACCTCGCCGAGCGACACCCCGGGCCTCGCCGACGTGGACTTCGTGGTCTTCGCGCCGCGCTGGCTGGTGGGCGAGGACACCTTCCGGCCGCCGTACTTCCACCGGAATGTGATGAGCGAGTACATGGGGCTCATCGAGGGGGCGTACGACGCGAAGGCCGAGGGTTTTGTGCCCGGGGGCGGCTCACTGCACAACATGATGTCGGCGCACGGCCCGGACCGCGAGACCTTCGACCGGGCCAGCGCCGCCGAGCTGCGGCCGCAGCGGATCGACGACGGGCTGGCCTTCATGTTCGAGACGCGGTGGCCGGTGACGGCCACGGCGCAGGCGGCGCGGGCGGAGCATCTGCAGCGCGGGTACGACGATGTGTGGCAGGGCCTGCAGCGGCACTTCCGCCCATTGCGCTGAGCTGCGGTGACCGGTACGGATACCTTCGTGACCTCCTTCGCCCCGGACTCGATCGTCCTGAACCGCAAACTGCCGCTCTGGTATCAGGTGTCGCAGTCCCTGCGCGCCTCGATACTCGGACGCTCGCCCCAGGACCCGCTGCGGCTGCCGACCGAGGAGCAGCTGGCCGGGCACTACGGGGTGAGTGTGCTCACCATGCGGCAGGCGCTCAAGGAGCTCGAGGACGAGGGGCTGATCACCCGGCATCGCAGGCGTGGCACGTTCATCGAGCCGAGCGCTCGCCGGGGGGCGCCGGTGCGGCTGCTCGGTTCGGTGGACACGATCGTCGCGCAGCAGTCGGGCATGACGACCGAGCTGCTGGACCACGGCACGGTGCCGGTGCCGGCGGAACTCACCGAGTACTTTCCGGATCTGGCCGAGGTGGCGACGTACCACCGGCTGCGCAGCGACGAGGAGACCGGCGAGCCGACGAACCACGCGCGTAATTACGTCCGTCCCGAACTGGCCGCGCTGATCGACCCGGAAGACCTGGTGCGCCGGCCCATGACGAAGGTGCTGCGGGATGTGGTGGGCGTCCGCATCAGCCGGATCACCGACACCGTGGAGGCCCGGCTGGCGGACCCGGAGACGGCGCGGCTGCTCCAAGTCCCGCTGCTCAGCCCGATCCTGCATTACACGGGCATCGTGCGGGGCGAGGACGGCCGCGCCCTGGACGTGGCCCGTATCCACTATCGCGGCGACCGCTTCTCCTTCACGGTCACCGTCGACGCCCACTGACGATGTCGTACGAAGCCGGCACGCATCGCCCACGTCGTACGATGCCCAGCGTGACGCACGACGACGCTCCGCTGCTCGCGGACCTCATGCCGTGGTCGGTCGCACCGCCGAAGCTGGGCCGGGGGTGGCCGACGGCTCCCGATGCCGCGTCTTTGAAGGCGCGATGGGACGCCCTGGTGAAGGCCGAAGGGCCGGCTCGTGAGGCGCTGTTCGGCCCGACCCGCTCGCGGACCCTGGACTCGGCGGTCGCGCAGTTGCCGGGGCAGTCCACCGGGACGGGGCGCCTGGCGCGCGAGTCGGGTCCCTGTCCGGAGCCGGTGCGCGTGCTGCACGGCCCGTTCGACGAGCAGTGGCTGATTGCGGACCATCGGCTCATCGACGCGGCGCGTCCCGAGCTGTGGCGGGTGGCCGACGAGCGGCAGGTGTTCGTGGTCGAGCAGACGGTACCCCCACAGGCGTCGGGGCCGGTGGTGCTGGTCACGTCCGTACTGCCGCTGGGCGTGGGGCGCGGCGGCCGCGTCCGGCCCCTCTTCCGGCGCCCCGGCGCAGCCGAGCCGAATCTGGCGCCCGGCCTGTTGGACCACCTCGGCACCCGTCTCGGGCACTGTCCTGACCCGGTCGACGCACTGGCCTGGACGGTCGCGGTCGCGCGAGCGGACCGGGGCGGGTGCGCGGTGCCGCTCACCGCTGACCCGGACGTCTGGGAAGGCGGCGTCGAGTTGGGCCGCGCGATGCTGCGGCTGACGCGGCGCGACGGCGAGCGCCCGAAGCTTCCCGGCGGCCGTCGCCCGTACGTCCGTGCTCCGCTCCCCCCGAGGCCGCTCGACCTGCACTACGACCGTGAAGAGGAGGCTCTCCTTCTCGGCGAGGGCCGCATCTCCCCCGTGCCGCCCCAGGCCTGGGACTTCGAGGTGGGCGGGGAGCGCGTACTCGACCAGTGGTTCGCGGCGCGGACCGCACCGGGTGAGGCGGGCACCCTGGAGGCGATCCGGCCCGTCGGCTGGCCGCAGACCTGGACGTCCGAACTCCTCGAGCTCGTCACGGTGTTGGCGCTGCTGGCGGAACTCCGATCCCGGCAGGCCGAGTTGACCGTGGACAAGCCGATCACCGCAGCGGAGCTGCGCGAGGCGGGCGTGCTTCCCGTGCCGGACTCCGCGCGCCGGCCCGCCTCCGTCCTCGACCATCGCGAAGAGGGCCCCGAAGGGCAGTTCGCACTGATCTGACCCCTCGCGCCGATCTGTCTACCTCTTCGGTTCGAACGCGTCCAGCACGCGCCCGAGGGCCCGCTCGAACACCGCCTCCAGGTCGATCGGCCCGGCGTCCTCCGTGAAGGCCGCGGCCATCCGTGGATACGCGCCCGTCGCCACCTGACCGCCCAGGTAGGCGATCCGGATCGCGTTCTCCTGCTCCTCCGACCACGGCAGGGAGCGGGTCCGCTCGGCGGTGTCCAGCTCATTTCCGACGTACGTCGTCACGACCCCGTTGAGCATCGCGATCAGCTCGAACTTCGTGCCGTACGGCACGTCGAGCGGGTCGAGGCAGGCCAGGCAGTGCTCCAGGTAGCGCAGGGCGGTCGGGCTGAAGCCGTAGACCGGGGACATCAGGCGCGGCAGCCAGGGATGGCGGTGCATCAGGGCCCGTGTCTGATGGGCGACCCGGAGCATGTCCGCACGCCAGTCGCCCGAGGGTTCCTGGATGTCGTGCTCGCCACTGACGGCGTCGAACATCAACTCGTACAGATCCTCCTTGCGCGGCACGTAGTTGTAGAGCGACATCGTGCCGCAGCCCAGCTCGGCGGCCACATGCCGCATCGAGACCCCGTCGAGCCCCTCCGCGTCCGCGATCCGCACGGCGGCGGCCGCGATGTCCGCGCGGCTGTACGCCGGCCGCGGACCCCGGCCCGCGCGCTCGGGACGGGTCCAGATCACTTCGGGTACGGCGTTGCGCCCTGCCATTGGTCGATCACCTCTCGACCATCCTAGTTACGTACTGCGTACGTAGTGCGCTATGGTCACCCTATGACTACTACGTACGCTGTACTTAGTGAGGGTCTGGAGAAACGCTTCGGGAATGTCCACGCCCTGCGCGGCCTCGACCTGGCCGTGGCAAAGGGCACGGTCTGCGGGGTCCTCGGACCGAACGGCGCGGGCAAGACCACGGCCGTACGGCTGCTCACCACGCTGCTGCGACCCGACGCGGGGTCCGCGCGTGTCGCTGGGCACGATCTCGTACGGGAAGCCGCGGCCGTCCGTACGAACATCGGGGTCGCCGGGCAGTACGCCTCCGTCGACGGTGACCTCACCGGGCGCCAGAACCTGCGGCTGTTCGCCAGGCTGCACCGCGTCCGGGACACGGCGGAGCGGGCCGCCGAGCTCCTCGACCGCTTCGGGCTGACCGAGGCCGCCGACCGGCCGACGTCCACCTACTCGGGCGGCATGCGGCGCCGGCTCGACCTTGCGGCGAGTCTGATACGCCGCCCCGCCGTGCTCTTCCTGGACGAGCCGACCACCGGGCTCGACCCCGCGAGCCGCAATCAGATCTGGGCGGCCGTGCGCGCGCTGAAGAACGAGGGCACGACCGTGCTGCTGACCACCCAGTACCTGGAGGAGGCCGACCAGCTCGCCGACGACATCGCCCTGGTGGACCGGGGCAGGGTCGCCCACACCGGATCACCCGCCGAACTCAAGGCGCTCATCGGATCGTACGCGGAGGCGGTCGTCGCCCACGCCGACGCGATGGCCCAGGCGGCCGTCGTCCTCGATCAACTGACCGGGAACGAGCCCTCGTTCGACGAGGAGCGGCACGCGGTGGGCTCGGTCACCACCGACCCGACGCTGACGCTCCCCCGCCTCGTACGTGAACTCGACGCCGCGGGAGTGCCGTTGCTCGACGTGAGCCTGCGTCCACCGACGCTCGACGACGTCTTCCTCCGACTCACCGAAGGCCACACCGATCACAAGGAGCTGGTGACATGAGTACGTTGGCATACGACGGCACCGCGATGCTCGGCCGTCAGCTGCGGCGGGTGCGGAACAATCCGGGGCTCGTGGTCCTCACCCAGACCATGCCGATCACCATGCTCCTCTTCTTCGGCTATGTCTTCGGCAGCGCCCTGGCGATGCCCGGCGAGCAGTACCGGTCGTTCCTCGTTCCTGGTCTGCTGGTGGCGACGGCCGCCAACGGGATCATGACCGGGATGTTCCAGGCGGCCCAGGACTCGCACCGAGGTGTGATGGACCGCTTCCGCACCCTGCCGATGAGCCGGACGGCCGTACCTCTAGGGCAGGCGGTCGCCGATCTGGTCGTCACGGCCGTCGGGACGGTTCCGTTCCTGCTGGTCGGGCTCGCGGTGGGCTGGCGGATCGAGGGGACCGCGCCAAAAGCGGTGGGCGCCGTCGGCCTGTTGCTGCTGTTCCGGTTCGCGGCCACCTGGGTCGGGATCTTCCTCGGGCTGCTCTCCCGGAGCGAGGAGGCGGCCGGCCAGCTGGGCAGCGCGACCTTCATGCTGCCGCTGCTGTCCAACGCGTACATCCCCACGGCCAATCTGCCGGGCTGGCTGCGCACGGTCGCCGAGTGGAATCCGCTCAGCGCGGTGACCACGGCTCTGCGGAATCTGTTCGGGAACGCGCCCGTACCGGACGGCTCGGCCTGGCCGGTGGCCCATCCCGTCGCCGGATCGCTGGCGTGGTGCGCCGTGCTGATCGCCGTCTTCCTGCCGCTCGCCGTGCGCGGGTACGCACACGGCGAGCGTTGAGCCAATATCCGCGCATGACGAAGGTGTCACGCAAGCCATCCGGGACTCAACGACTGCTCAGGAGCCGGAGTTCCCAGCGGAAGGCGGGGGGGAGAACACACGCACGCTGCCGGGCGGGGACAAGGCGCACGGAAAGGGGGGAGTACCCGCGCTCGGGGAGCACACCGGAACGCCGCTGCGCGCCGTGGGGATGACGGGCGACGAGAGCGCAACTTGCGCCGGGACGGTGTGGTCACCTGAGCGCGGGTCAGGTACCGCGCGGCCGTGCTAGTGGCCGCCGAACAGCGAACGGCGCAGCCGCTTCAGGGGTGCGAAGAGCGAGAGTCGTCGCACACGTGCACGCCTCCCGCTGCTCTCGTGCGCGCTGTCACGCGCCGTGAGCTCACGCATCAGCGAGGTCGCCTCGACCGTCTCGCGCTGCGGTATGGCAGGGCCACCCAGCACCGCCAGATGGCGGTCGAGCCGCGAACTGGTCGCACTGCTCCCGCAGGTGATCGCAGGGACACGTGCCCTGCTGCGCACTGTTATCTGTTCCATGTCACTCCCCACCCGTACGAGTACACCCGGCCCGGGCAGGCTAACCCTACCGCTCCCTCGTGGCACTCGTGTATCGCGGGACAAGGATTCACCTCCCCCGTAAGGGTGTTGACGATTACTCTCCGAATCCGACCGTTTCCAGGGCGAGTTGGACAACTGGCTGGGTAGTGGGCTGCGCCGAGCCGCCCTGCGGCTCGACGGTCACAGCGAGTGACGTCGCGGTCGTATTCAGTCCACTGGCGACCAAGGGCGTGCCGGCCTCGAAGAGCCCGAGGGAGCGCGGTTGCACGCCGGGGCGCATGAGCCACAGTTGGTGCACGCGGCCCGCGGACGGGGTGCCGAGTCCGCTCAGCGTCACGACGGCGCGCCGCTCCGACGCCGAGGCAACCACACCGATGCCGCGCCCCTGTGCGTCCCGGTCACTGGTCGCCCGGGCGTCGGGCGCGGCGAGAACGTGGGCGATCTCACGTGCCTGGGCCCGTTCCTGGTCCAGCTTGTCCTGGGTCTGCGTCGCCTGGACGGCGAAGAGGGAGGCCACGACGAGCGCCGCGGCGGCGGTGGCGGTGGAGAGCGGGGCGAGCAGCGGGCGGAAGCGGGGGGCTCGCGCACGTGCGGGCCCGTGGGCCGCACGGGTGTGCCCGTCCGCCGTACGCGCGCGTACGGCGCCGCCCGGCGACGCATCCTGCGGGGTCGTGCGTACGGCGGTCAGAACCCGCTCCCGCAGTGCGGCCGGAGCCGGTGCCGCGGTGGACCAGGCGAGCCGCACCGCGTCCTCGCTCAGGGCCCGCACCTCGGCCGCGCACCGGGGGCAGTCACGCAGATGACGCTCGAAGCGGCGGCGCTCGTCGGGTTCCAGCGCGTCGAGGGCGTAGGGGGCGGCGAGCGAGTGCAGATCGCGGCGCAGCAGACGGTCAAGGGCGCTCATGCGGCACCTCCCAGGCAATTGCGCAGCCGCGTCAGACCGTCGCGCATGCGCGTCTTGACCGTGCCGAGCGGCAGGGAGAGCCGTTCGGCGACTTCACGGTACGTATAGCCGTCGTAGTAGGCGAGGGTGACGGACTGTCGTTGAAGGGCGGTGAGCCGGTCCAGGCAGCGGCGTACCCATTCGCGTTCGAGTCCGGCCTCGACCTCCTCGGCGACCTGGTCGAAGGCGGGGTGGTGGGCGCGCTGCCCCTCGCGCTGCTCGCGCTCGGTGGCCGCGCGGGCGCTACGGACCCGGTCGACGGCCCGACGGTGCGCGAGGGTGAGGATCCAGGACAGGGCGCTGCCGCGGCCGGGGTCGAACCGCGCGGCGGAGCGCCAGAGTTCGAGCAGCACCTCCTGAGAGACCTCCTCCGACTGGGCCGGGTCCCGCACCACCCGGCGCACCAGCCCGAACACCGGTCCGGACACCAGCCCGTACAGCTCCTCGAATGCCTTCTGGTCGCCTCCGGCCACCAGGACCAGGAGTTCGTCCGCCTCCACCCGTTCCCCCCTCTCCGGCCGCGCGCGGCCTGTCCCTGCACGTACGTATTCGTAGCGAGCGCTGTTTCGGATGGGGTTACGGATCAGCGAGCCCAAAAACGCGGGTCGACCGCCAAAGACGTGCGAAGAAACCCGTTCGTCGCTGAAACGAGATGCCAAAGCCGCCGTAAGAACGTTTGGGATTCGACCAATCCACCCCGGCGACCGCTCCGAATGGCGTGCGTCAGGCAACTGGGACATGAGGACGGACGGCATGACACCTATCTCCAGGAGTGGCGCGGGACGCAGGAGTATCGCGACCCTCGTCTGTGGTGCGCTGGCCGCCGGGGGGCTCGTAGCCGCCGGCGTGACCGCGCTGGAACCGGGGGCGGCCTCCGCCTCCAGTCACCGGGAGGCCCCGCTGATCTCGGGCACTCCCCAGTACGACAACACCGACGTGTACGCGTTCGTGAGCCCGGACAAGTCGGATTCGACGACGATCGTGGCGAACTGGATCCCCTTCGAGGAACCGGCCGGCGGACCGAACTTCTACACGTTCGCCGAGGACGCCCAGTACGACATCCACATCGACAACAACGGTGACGCGCAAGGCGACCTGATCTACCGCTACACCTTCAAGACGCACATCAAGAACGGCGACACCTTCCTCTACAACACGGGTCCGGTCGACAGCCTCGACGACCCGGATCTCAACGTCACGCAGACCTACGACATCGATCTGCTGAGGCTGCGCAAGCAGAGCATCGTCTCCAAGACCAAGGTCGCGGACGACATCCCGGTGGCGCCGTCGAACGTCGGCAAGGCGTCGATGCCGGACTACGCCAAGCTGCGCAAGCAGGCCGTCTACAAGCTCGCGGGCGACTCGAAGACGTTCGCCGGCCAGGCCGACGACCCGTTCTTCCTGGATCTGCGCGTCTTCGACCTGCTGTACGGCGGCAACCTGACCGAGGTCGGACGGGACACCCTCAAGGGCTACAACGTCAACTCGATAGCCCTCCAGGTGCCCAACCACATGATCCGGGAGTCGTCCGAGCAGCCCGTCGTCGGCATCTGGTCCACCACGCAGCGCAAGGACGCGAGCGGTTACTTCAGGCAGGTCTCGCGGCTCGGGATGCCGCTGGTCAACGAGGTCGTCAACCCGCAGAAGGACAAGGACAAGTTCAACGCGTCCTCGCCGTGGGAGGACGCCCAGTTCCTGAAGAACGTGACCAACCCGGAGCTGCCGAAGCTCATCGAGGCGATCTACAAGATCCCGGCGCCCGCCGAGCCGCGCAACGACCTGGTCGACGTGTTCCTCAAGGGCGTCAAGGGCCTCAACCAGCCGCCCCACGTCACCCCGGCGGAGGAACTGCGTCTCAACACCTCCATCAAGCCCGCCAAGCACCCCAAGCGGCTCGGTGTGCTGGACGGCGACAACGCGGGCTTCCCGAACGGGCGTCGGCTCACCGACGACGTGATCGACGCCTCGCTCCAGGTCGTCGAGGGTGAACTGCTCGGTGCCAAGAACGACTTGGGCGACGCGGTCGACAAGAACGACAAGAAGTTCCAGAAGGCCTTCCCGTACGTGGCCCTGCCGACCTCGGGTTCGCGCGGACCGCTCGCGAAGGGCACGACCAGCGGGACCGACGTCCGCAACTCGCTGGGTGACGCACTGTCGCCCGCGGGCTCGTCCGGCAGCGACACCGACACCGTCCTGATCGCGGGCTCCGCGGCGGCGGGCGCGGCCGGGGTCCTGCTGATCGGCACCGGCCTGCTCTGGTGGCGTCGGCGCATGTCCTACCGGGCCTACTGACCCGGCTCACCGACTGGCGCGGCCCGCACCCACCATCCCCCACGGCGCGGGCCGCGCCGCCCCACCCCCCACAACGAACGTTCCCCAAGGACTTTGAGGAGAGGGCATGTCCCCGCGTACGAACGAGAGCACGCCGGAGGGCGAGCCCGGCGAGCGGTCGATCGCCACGCCGGAGGGCGCCGCATCTGAGGCCGCCACGCCGGGGGCCACTACATCTGAGGCGGACGCGCCGGAGGCCACCGCATCGGAAGTCACCGCATCGGAAGCCGCCACGCCGGAGACGGCCGTCGCGCCGGCTCCGGCCCCGGGCCCGGCCTCCGACACGGTGGCGGTGGCCGACGAGCGCGCCGCCGCCGTCCGGCGGGTGTCGACGTCGGCGCGACGCTGGCGGGCGGCCCAACTCACCTTCTGCGCCGCCTCATTGGCTGTCGCGCTGACCGCCGGGGCGGTGGTCCTCGGGGCCGTCCGCGACGACTCGGGCGGTCCCGTCGCGTCCGCGGCCGCGGGCTATTCGCCCCAGCTGCTCGCCAGTGGGGATCTCGACGCGAGCATCACCTCCCTGCAGGCCCATCTCCGCGCGCAGCCGAAGGACTACGGCGGCTGGGCGACGCTCGGGCTCGCGTATGTGGAGCAGGCCCGCACCCAGGGTGACCCCTCCCGGTATCCGCAGGCGCAACAGGCGCTGGACCGGTCCCTGAAGCTGCGCCCCGACAACGACCCGGCACTCGCGGGACGCGCCGCCCTCGCCGCGGCCCGGCACGACTTCACCGACGCCCTGAAGTACGCGGACGCCGCGCTGAAGCAGAACCCGTACAGCGAGCGCGCCCTCTCCTCCCGGATCGACGCCCTCGTCGAACTCGGCCGCTACGCCGACGCGTCGAAGGCCGCCGACCTGGCCGACTCACGCCGCCCGGGCATACCGGTGTTCACGCGGTACGCCTATGTGCGCGAGCTGCGCGGGGACGTGAAGACCGCCCGGCGGGTCCTCGAACAGGCCCTCGACTCGGCGACGACCCGCGGCGACATCTCGTACGTCGCGACCGCGCTCGGTCAACTCGCCTGGAACCAGGGTGAGTACGCCGACGCTCTCACCTACTACGCGCGGGCGCTCGCCGCCGACGACGCCTACCTCCCCGCGCTCGAGGGCCGGGCTCGCACGCAGGCCGCGCAGGGCGACCGCGCGGCGGCGATCCGCAGCATGGAACTGGTCGTGGAACGCTACCCACTGCCCCAACCCCTCGTAGAACTCGGCGAGTTGTACGAAGCTCGCGGCCAGAAGGGTGACGCGCAGAAGGCCCGTGCCCAGTACGCCCTGGTGAACGCCTGGGTCTCGCTGGCCCGCGCGGGCGGCGTCAACGCCGACCTGGACACCGCGCTGGCCGCCGCCGACCACGGTGACCGTACGACCGCGCTGAAGGCGGCCCGCGCCGAGTGGGACCGCCGCCACACCGTGCACACGGCGGACGCCCTCGCCTGGGCGCTGCACGTCAACGGCCGCGACGCCGAAGCCCTCCCGTACGCCCGCAAGGCCACGGCCACCGGCTACCGCAACGCGTCCTTCCTCTACCACCGCGGCATGATCGAGCGGGCCACCGGCCACGAGAAGGAGGCCCGCACCTCACTGAAGGCTGCGCTCGACCTGAACGCGGGCTTCTCACCACTGGGCGCACGCGCTGCCCGCGAGGCGTTGGGAGCGGCCAAGTGAGGTCCCCACGCCGCCTGTTGGCCTCCTGCGCGGCCGTCTTCACCGCCGCCTGCACCCTTGTCCTGGTCCCCACCGGGTCCGCGAGCGCGCATCCGCTCGGCAACTTCACCGTCAACCGGTACGACGGCCTCGTCGCCGCCTCCGGGCAGCTGCGGGTCGAGCACGTCGAGGACCTCGCGGAGATCCCGGCCACCCAGGCGAAGCCCGACTTCGAGAAGCTGGGGATGACGGAGTGGGCCCGGCAGCGGTGCGCGACGGCCGCGCGGGACAGCGAGGTCACCGTCGGCGGGCGTGAGGTCCCGCTCTCCGTCGGCCGGAGCCAGGCGCGGCTGCGGCCCGGACAGGCCGGGCTCGACACCCTGCGCGTGGAGTGCCGGTTGACGGCCGCGCTCCCGACCGGGGACTCGGTGTCCGTGGGCTTCCGCAGTGCAGGGGCCGACCGCGGACCCGGCTGGCGCGAGATCACCGCGCGCGGCGACCGGATGACGCTCGCCGCGTCGGACGTACCGACGAAATCGGTGTCCCAGGAGCTGACCGACTACCCCAAGGCGCTGCTCTCCTCGCCCGCCGACACCGCGACCGCGTCCCTGCGGATACGCCCCGGCGGCCCCGCCCTCGTCGAGGACCGGTCGGACGCGCCCGCCGCCTCCGTACTGCCCCGTGGTGCCGACCGCTGGACCCGGGCGCTGGACGACCTGGTGGCCCGGCACGACCTCACCGTCGGCTTCGCCGCGCTGGCCCTGCTCATCGCGGTGGGCCTGGGCGCGATGCACGCGATCGCGCCCGGCCACGGCAAGACGCTGATGGCCGCGACAGCGGCGGCCCGCGGCGGCCGGGCGAAGCTGCGTGACGTCCTGCCTCTCGCCGCCTCCGTGACGGTCACCCACACCCTGGGCGTGGTCGCCCTCGGCCTCCTGGTGACGGCCGGTTCGGCGGCGGCGCCCTCGGTGATCACATGGCTGGGCATCGCGAGCGGCGTCCTGGTGATGTGCGCGGGTGCGACGCTCGTACGACGCGCGTGGCGCAACCGGGCACACGGGCACGGGCACACACACGGGCACTCGCACGGCCACTCGCACAGTCATGATCACTCCCACGGACACACGCACGCCCATGATCACGCGGACCACCCCCACGGACACACACACGACCACGATCACGCGGACCACCCCCACGACCACGCCGAACAACACGAGCGCCCCCTCGTCCTCGCGCACGCCCACGCGTCTGCGGCAACGGCAACCGCCTCGGCCGGCAAGCCCCCCGCACACCGGCCCACACACGAACACGCGCACCCCCACACCCTCGAACACACACACGGCGGCTTCACCCACACCCACGCCACCGCCCCCACGCTCCGCGGCACGATCCTGCTCGGCTTCGCCGGCGGTCTGGTGCCCAGCCCCTCCGCCGTGGTCGTCCTCGTGGGCGCCGCGGCGCTGGGAAAGGCGTGGTTCGGACTTCTGCTCGTCCTCGCGTACGGCGTCGGGCTGGCCCTGACGCTCACCGCGGCCGGGTTCGCCGTCGTCAAACTGGGCGACGGGATGACCCGGGTGCTGGACAGGCGTCCCCGGTGGTCCGGAGGCCCGACCGCGGCCCTGATCCGCAGGACCGTGCCGCTGGGATCGGCGTTGGTCGTCGTAGCCCTTGGGGTTGGATTGGTGTTCAAGGGGGCGGCATCCGCACTCGGCTGAGCTACTTTTGGGGAGAAAACGCGCGGATGCGAAGCGGATACGAATGGGGGGACACCCGTGTCCGAAGAGCCGGGCAGTGAACGTGTGATCGCGGGCCGCTACCGCCTCCTCTCGCCGTTGGGCGAGGGCGGTATGGGTACCGTGTGGCGGGCCCATGACGAGGTGCTGCACCGCGAGGTCGCCGTCAAGGAGGTCCGCGCGCCCGCCGGGCTCCCGGTGTCCGAGGTCGAGCGGATGTACGCCCGCCTGGAGCGCGAGGCCTGGGCCGCGGCCCGTGTCTCGAACCGCAACGTGGTGACGGTGTACGACGTCGCGGCCCAGGACGGCCGCCCCTGGATCGTGATGGAGTTGGTCCGCGGTGTCGCCCTGTCCGATCTCCTGGACGCCGAGGGCCCGCTGTCCCCGCAGCGTGCCGCGCACATCGGCGCCGAGGTGCTCTCCGCGCTGCGGGCCGCGCACGAGGCCGGGGTGCTGCACCGCGATGTGAAACCGGCCAACGTGCTGTTGTCGAACGAGGGCCGGGTCGTCCTCACGGACTTCGGCATCGCCATGGTCGAGGGCAGCTCCGCGCTGACCATGACCGGCGAGGTGATCGGCTCGCCCGAATTCCTCGCCCCGGAGCGGGCGCTGGGCCGCACGCCCGGACCGGAGTCCGACCTGTGGTCGCTCGGGGTGCTGCTGTACGCGGCGGTCGAGGGCAACTCGCCCTTCCGGCAGAACACCCCGCTGAGCACACTGCGGGCCATCGTCGACGAGCCGCTGCCGCCGCCCCACCGCGCGGGGCCGCTCACCCCCGTGATCGAGGGGCTGTTGATGAAGGACCCGGCGCAGCGGCTGAGCGCCGCGCAGGCGGAGTCCGATCTGCGGATCATCGGTGCGGGCGGCTCGCTGACCGCGGCTCCGCCGTCCCCTGGCGCGCAGGCGCCGACGATCTCGGCGTTCACCCAGCCCGCGCCCGCGCCGACACCGGGCTACTCGCCCTACCAGCCGACCGCCGACGCCGTACGGGTCACCGGCCCCGGCTACGGCCCCGCGCCGGAGCCGGCCCGCAATCGCCGCGCCGCAGTTGTCCTGGTCGCCGGTGTGGCCGCGCTCGCCCTCGCGCTGGCCGGACTGACGTACGCCCTGGTGAACCGTGACGACGGAGGCAGCACGGGCAGCCCCACCAGTAGCGGCAACGGGGGCCCCGACAGCGGTTCCGGTGGCGGAAATTCGACGCCGGGCAACAGCGACAGCGGAGACGGGGACGACGAGGACGACAACGGCGCGTCCGGTGGCGCCGGCCCCTCCACCACCCCGCCCAGCAGCAGTCGTACGACCACCCCGCCCGCCCAGTCCGTGCAGGTGACGGTGACCGGTGCGCACACCGAGTACTCCGGCGCCTGTCCGCCGCCGAACGCGCAGGCACCGTCCTTCACCGCGACGTTCTCGGTGGGCCGGGTCCCGGCGGAGATCGAGTACCGCTGGGTGACGAAGACGGGCCAGGTGTCGGATCCGGGCTGGAAGACCCTGTCGTTCTCGGCGAACGACGGGAGGACCGCGCAGAAGAACGTCATCGTGACGACGTACGACGCGAGTGGGACGTATCAGAACGAGATCGGGGTGGAGGTGCGCAGCCCGGTGCGGACGACGTCCAACTCCGTGCCGTTCTCGGTGACATGTGTGACGGAGACCCCGACGGACGGGGCCTCCGCTTCCACTTCGCCGTGATGCGTGGCGGCCGCAGACGCGGGGTCTGGCACGCCCACCTGCGGCGTTGTCGTCGGTTGCCGACTCCCCCACTCTCGGCTTCGCTCGAGCGGGGGGACCCCCATCGCGTCGACGCCCTCCTCCGCCTTGCAGTTGGACGCACCAGACCCCGCTCGCCGGCGCTGATCAGGCTCCGTTGCTTTCCTGCGACCTGATCCGCCGGACAGGCCCTGCACGCAATGCCGCAGCGGGTCAGGCCACGCTGCTGAAGACCGGCAGATAGCCGCCGGACTGGCCGGACGCGGTCGGGTGGTACGACTCGCCGATGTTCAGCCAGTTGAGGCTGTTCAGCCAGGAGGCGCCGGAGCAGATCTCGTGGCCGGTGAAGGTGGTCCTGACGTCGCCGAAGGTGAAGCCGTGGTCGGCGGCTCGCTTGGCGAGGGCACTGTTCAGGTAGTCGGCGGCGCCGTTGATCGCGGCGCGCTTGGTGTCGGAGAGACCGACGCAGGTCGCACCGATCTTGTAGAACCGGGGGTAGCCGATCACGACCACATGGGCGGCGGGTGCCTTCGCGCTGATCGCCGAGTAGACGGAGTCGAGTTGGCCGGGCAGCGTCGAGTCGACGTACGCCTTGGCCGTGGCGATACGGGACAGGCAGCCGCTGTCGGACTGGAGCACACAGGTCGTCATGACGTCGGCGAAGCCCGCGTCATTGCCGCCGATGCTGATGGAGACGAGGCCGGTGGAGGAGTTGAGCGGGGTCAGTTGGTTCGCCAGGACATCACCCGTACGAGCGCCCGAGCAGGCCGTGAAGCTGAATGACGAGGGTGAGTTGGCGGCGGCCCAGAGGTAGGGATACGCCTTCGTGCTGCGCTTGCAGTCGCCACTGGAGCTGATGTAGCTGCCGGTGCCGACACCCGAGGAGTAGGAGTCACCGAGGGCCACATAACCGGTAGCCGCGGCGGTCTGGGACGCCTGCGCCGTCGCGGCCCCGGTGAGGGCGACGCCGACGGCGAGGAGGAGCGAGGTCACGTATGCCGTAATTCGGGAACGTCTCATGGAACCTCCCTTTAGCAGGATCTCTGCCATAACTTTGGTACCAGCTACGCGTGTTGACAGGAAGTGTTCATGCCAAGACTGTTGGGACTTTCAAGGTGTCGCCCCAGTACGTTCACGGCATATTTCATTGCGGTTCCATGACGGGCGCATGACAGGCCGTCAACTCCCTTGAGCGGCACGCGTAGATGACCCACTCTTTACTCAGCCCTGGACGGAACACGACGCTCCAGGGCCGTGTGCGCGATGACGCGCCCACCCCCCACAGTCGTGCGCCGCACCAACTGGCGCGCCGCTGCCCAGAGGAGGACTCCCTCGCATGGCACAGCTGCGTAGCAAGAAGATCCTGATCGCCGCCATAACCGGCGTGGCGACCGCCGCGCTCGTCGGCGGACTCACCGCGCTTCCCGCCCAGGCCGCCCCGGCCGAGGGCACGGTGCTCGCCGCAGGTTCCCCCACCGCGATCAAGGACAGCTACATCATCACGCTCAAGAAGAACGCGGGCTTCAAGGCCGCGTCGAGCGTGGGCAAGAGCCTGATCAGCGAGTACGGCGGCACGGTGAAGCAGACGTTCGGCGCCGCATTGAACGGCTACACGGCAACCCTCTCCGCGGCCGAGGCCAGGAGACTGGCCGCCGACCCGTCGGTGGCCACGGTCGAGCAGAACCAGACGGTGCAGCTCAACGCCACACAGTCCAACGCCCCGTGGGGCCTGGACCGCATCGACCAGGCGGCGCTTCCGCTGTCCGGCACGTACACCTACCCGGACACCGCGGGCAGCGGAGTGACGGCGTACGTCATCGACACCGGCGTCCGCATCACGCACACCCAGATCAGCGGCCGGGCCACCAACGGCTACGACGCCGTGGACGGCGACAACGTCGCCCAGGACGGCAACGGCCACGGCACCCATGTCGCCACCACCATCGCGGGCTCGACCTACGGTGTCGCCAAGGCGGCGAAGATCGTGGCGGTACGGGTGCTGAACAACGCCGGCTCCGGCACCACCGCGGGCGTCATCGCGGGCATCAACTGGGTGACCAGCAACCACAGCGGCCCCTCCGTCGCCAACATGTCGCTCGGCGGCGGCGCGTCCACCACGCTCGACACCGCCGTGTCGAACTCCATCGCGAGCGGCGTGACCTACGCGATCGCGGCGGGCAACAGCAACGCCAACGCCTCCTCGTACTCCCCCGCCCGGGTCGCCGCGGCGATCACGGTCGGTGCCACCACCAGCACGGACGCCAGGGCCAGCTACTCCAACTACGGCGCCTCCCTGGACCTCTTCGCCCCCGGCTCCTCGATCACGGCGGGCTGGAACACCAGCGACACCGCGACAAGCACCATCTCCGGTACGTCGATGGCCACCCCGCACGTCGCGGGCGCGGCCGCCATCTACCTGGCCGGGCACACCACGGCCACCCCGGCGCAGGTCGCCACGGCCCTGGTGAACGGCGCCACCACCGGCAGGGTCACCAGCCCCGGGACGAGCTCGCCGAACCGTCTCCTGCGGATCGTCGAGTAACACGTCAACTCACCTGACATGAACGACGGTTCCCCGGAGGCAGCCGGCGCCTCCGGGGAATCCATGTTTGAAGTCGGCCGGAAGCACGCGTGAGCGCGTACCGCATCTTGACGCCCCCCAGCCCGCTGCGCGACATTGAAGCCCGGCATCCGGCGCTTCGGGGGGCAAAGTCGCCAATGCAGACCATACGTATCAAGTCACGTTCCTCAGACGGCGAGGAGCCGTCGGGACAGGATCCGGGGTGGGGTCGGCCGAGGGATCCGGGGAAGGACCTGGTCCCGCTGCTCGCGGGCGTGGCGATGACCGTCGCCCTGGTCGGTGCGGTGCTCGCACTCGCCGACGTGGACTCGTCCCTGCGGGGCCCGTTCACCCTGTTCTTCCTGCTCGCCGCACCCTCGGCCGCCATCGGGGCCGCATTGCGCGGGCTGGAACCCTTCGCCCGCACGGTGGTGTCCGTCGCGGGAGCGATCGCCGTCGACCTCCTCGTCGCCCAGGGCATGCTGGCGGTGCACCGGTGGTCGATCGGCGGCGGAATCGCGGCCGTGACCGCGATCAGCTCCCTCCTGCTCCTGCTGGTACTGGTACGGCGGCTGCGCGGCCGCACGGCGAAAAGGCAGACCTCCTGACGTGGACATCAGCGTGTACCGCCCCGGCGAGCTGAGCGCCGCCGACCGGGCGGCCTGGACGGCCTTGCAGTCGAAGGCTCATCTGAACGGCTCGCCCGAGCTGGCGAACCCCTTCCTGTCCCCCGAGTTCGCGCTCGCGGTGGGCCGCTGCAGACGCGGCGTACGGATCGCGGTCGTCCGTGAGAACGGCGAACCCGCGGCCTTCTTCCCGTTCCAGAAAACCACCACCGGCGTCGGCCGGGCCGTCGGCCTCGGCGTCTCCGACTGCCAGGGACTGGTGCACCGCCCCGGCTTCACCTGGGACGCCCAGGACCTGCTGCGGGCCTGCGGGCTCGCCCTGTGGGAGTTCGACCACCTGGTCGAAGGCCAGGCGCCGTTCGAGGCGGGAGCATCCGGCACCTTCCCGTCCCCGGTCATGGACGTCGACCAGGGATACGAGGCGTATATGGGCCAACTGCGCGCCCAGTCGCCGAAGTTCACCCGGACCACCCTCGCCAAGGAGCGCAAGCTCGGCCGGGACGCCGGCGGGTTGCGCTACGTCCACGACGAGCGCGACCCGGCGGCCCTGCGCACACTGATCGACTGGAAGTCCGCTCAGTACCGCAGGACCGGACGCAGCGACCGGTTCGCGCAGGCCTGGATCAACCACCTGGTCCAGCAGCTCTACCACACCCGCTCCGAGTCGTTCTCGGGGATCCTGTCGGTGCTGTACGCCGATGGGAAACCGGTCGCCGCGCACTTCGGGCTGCGCACCGAGCGGGTGCTGGCGTGCTGGTTCCCGGCGTACGATCCGGCGTTCGCGAAGTACTCGCCGGGCCTTGTCCTGCATTTGCGGATGGCCGAGGCGGCCGCCGCCGACGGAATTGCCTATTTGGATCTTGGGCGGGGCCACAAGGAATACAAGGACTCCCTGAAGACACGGGAACTCACCGTCTCCGAAGGGTGGGTGACGCGCCGTCACCCGGTCGCGATCGGACACCGGGCGCGGCGCGCCCCGGTCCGGGCGCTGCGCAACATGGTGGTGTCGAGGCCCGAGTTCTTCGAGCCTGCCGACAAAATTCTCAAACGGATGGGAAAGATCCGTTCGAGTCGTCAAGTAACGGCCAAACCAACAAAAACGTGAGGCCTCGTTCCAGGTCTTGCCATACACACGCAATCATCAATACCGTCGTACATCTCACCCGCATCGGCCCATCATCGAGCGGCTCTAGGGGAGGGCTCAAGGACCGCGATGGTTCCGGCGCGGGGCGCGGTAGGGGGGTGCCGTACTCGGTGACCAGACCTGTGCCGAGTCGTGCCGCGAGACCGGCTCCCATTTCCGGAGCCGGCCAGCTTTGCCAACTCACCCGGCATGCACGGAGATCGATTTCGTCATGCCGTAAGTGAGAACCCCCCTTTCGAACCGGACAAAGAGCCGGACCGCCCAGGGGCGGGCGGTCCACCGGACGAGAGGGACCAGACTCATGAGCTCAGTCCTGCGCCCAGCGATTTCGGGCGAAGATCCGCAAACGATCGGCAGGTATCGGCCGATCTCCTCTCACCTGGCCATCGCGCCGCCGGTGAGTGTCGTGATTCCCGCCATGAACGAGGCGGAGAATCTCCCGTACGTCTTCAAGACCCTTCCCCACTGGATACACGAAGTCGTTCTTGTCGACGGCAACTCCACCGACAACACCGTCGAGGTGGCCCGGGAGCTGTGGCCCGAGGTCAAGGTCGTCGAGCAGCGCGGCAAGGGCAAGGGCGACGCCCTGATCACCGGGTTCGAGGCGTGCACCGGCGACATCATCGTGATGGTCGACGCGGACGGCTCGGCGGACGGCAACGAGATCGTGTCGTACGTGTCCGCGCTGGTGTCCGGGGCCGACTTCGCCAAGGGGTCGCGGTTCGCCAACGGCGGCGGCACCTCCGACATGACGCCCATCCGCAAGCTCGGCAACAGAGTGCTGTGCGCCGCCGTCAACGCCAAGTTCGGCGCCCGCTACACCGACCTCTGCTACGGCTACAACGCGTTCTGGCGGCACTGCCTGGACCAGATCGACCTCGACTGCACCGGCTTCGAGGTCGAGACCGTGATGAACATCCGGGTGGTCAAGGCCGGGCTCAAGGTCCAGGAGATCCCGAGCCACGAGTATCTGCGGATCCACGGCACGAGCAATCTGCGCGCCGTGCGGGACGGGTTGCGGGTGCTCAAGGTGATCCTCAAGGAGCGCTCCAACCGGCGCGCGCTGCGCCGCACGCCGCACGCCGCTCAGCTCGACTCGCGGCGAGGAGAGGTGTCTTGAGCGAGCCGGACATCGCGCGCATCTCGGTGGTCGTCTGCGTCTACACCGAGGACCGCTGGGAGGACATCCTCTCTGCGGTCTCCTCGGTGCGGGCGCAGTCGCTGCCCGCCCTGGAGACGCTCCTCGTCGTGGACCACAACGCCACGCTGCTCGAGCGACTGAGCAGGGAGTACAAAGAAGCCGAGGATGTGCGGGTGCTCGCCAACGCGGGCCCCCGCGGTCTGTCCGCGGGCCGCAACACCGGGATCGCCACCGCACGCGGCGAGATCATCGCGTTCCTCGACGACGACGCCGTGGCCGAGCGGGACTGGCTGCGGCACTTCGCCGCGGGGTACGCGGACCCGCGCGTCATGGCCGTCGGCGGCCGTACGATGCCGATCTGGGCGTCGGGCCGCCGCCCGGCCTGGTTCCCCGAGGAGTTCGACTGGGTGGTGGGCTGCACGTACAAGGGGCTGCCGCCGGGCCGCGTCCAGGTCCGCAACGTCCTCGGCGGCAACGCCTCGTTCCGCCGTACGGCATTCGCCGCGGCGGGCGGCTTCGCGACGGGCATCGGGCGCGACGGCGACAAGCGTCCGCTGGGCTGCGAGGAGACGGAGCTGTGCATCCGCCTCACCCGTGCCCGGCCGGACGCGATCCTGCTGATCGACGACCGGGCCGTCATCCACCACCGGGTACCAAAGCCGCGCGAGCACTTCGCGTACTTCCGCACGCGCACCTACGCCGAGGGCCTGTCCAAGGCCCTGGTGGCCCGAAGTGTGGGCTCCGACAAGGGGCTCGAGTCCGAACGCCGTTACACCACCCGTGTGTTGCCCGCCGGAGTGGCCCGCGGCCTGCGCGACGCCCTGCTGGCCCGCCCGGGCGGTGCGGGTCGCGCCGGCGCCATCGTCGCCGGCGTGCTGGCGGCGGCGGGTGGGTACGTACTCGGCACCGTCCGGACCCGCAGGGGCGGCGCCGCGTTCTCCGTGGTGGAGCTCGCAGAGAACACCGAGCACGCCGAGAGCACAGAGAACGCCGAGAGCACGGTGAACACGGAGATCGACGACGGTCCCGAACGCGAGGGGGCGGCAGCATGAGAACAAGACCCGCGCCGACCGCGCCGCACTTGGGGGGTGTGGTCGTATGAGCACCGCTGCCGTTCCCATCCTCATGTATCACTCGATCGCCACCGCGCCCAACGACGCGACGCGTGAGCTGTCCGTCGCGCCCGAGGCGTTCGCCGAACAGTTGGAGTTGCTCGGAGACCTGGGATTCACTCCGGTCAACACATCAGATCTGGGGGCCAGTTGGCGCTCCGGCGGCCCGCTGCCCGAGCGTCCCGTGCTCATCACCTTCGACGACGGCTACGAGGGCGTGCACCGGCACGGACTGCCCGTGCTCGCCAAGCACGGCTTCGCGTCCACGCTGTTCGTCTCGACGGGCTGGCTGCGCGGCACGTACGACACCGGGAGCAGTCTCGACACCATGCTGGACTGGGACCAGGTGCGCCAACTCGCCGACGAGCAGGTGGAGATCGGCGGACACAGCCATACCCACCCGCAGCTGGACCAGCTCGACGACGACGCACTCCGGTTCGAGGTGCTGCGCTGCCGGGAGATCATCGCCGACGAACTGGAAGTCCGCCCCGCCTCGTTCGCGTACCCGTACGGCTACTCCAGCCGCCGGGTGCGCCACACGGTGCGCGAGGCGGGCTTCGCCCAGTCCCTCGCCGTCGGCAACGCCCTGGCCCGCCGCCGTCAGGGCCCGTACGCCCTGCAACGCGTCACCGTGCGCCGCAGCACTGGTATCGAGGAGTTCGAGCGGCTGGTCGAGGGCCGCGCGATCGCCCGCAACTTCGCCCGGGACCGCGCCCTCACCAAGGGATACGCCATGGTCCGAAGAGCACGACAGGTCCGCCGGAAGGCCATCCGTTCCCGTGTCTGACACGACGACCACAGCCCAGGCTTCATCGCCCACGACCGACGCGCCCGAGCAGCGGTCCGGGCGCCGCCTCCGCCTGCCCGGCAGAGGCCGCAAGAACGCCAGCGGAGGCAACCAACTGTTCCGCAACGCCTACGCCCTGATGCTCAACACCGGCATCTCCGCGGTGCTCGGGCTCGGCTACTGGCTGGTCGCCGCCCGCTACTACACCGAATCGGCGGTCGGCCAGGGCTCCGCCGCCATCGCCGCGATGAAGCTGCTGGCCGGTCTGACCGCGGTGACGCTGACGGGCGCCCTGGCCCGCTTCATCCCCGTCGCCGGCCGCGCCACGGGACGCCTCATCTTCCGTACGTATGCGGGCAGTTCAGTGATCGTGGCGCTGGCCGCGGGCGTCTTCCTGCTCACCCTGAGCATGTGGGGACCCTCGTACCGCTTCCTGAACAGCCCGCTGACCGGCCTCGGCTTCGTGCTCGCGGTCGTCGCCTGGTCGCTGCTGACGCTGCAGGACGGTGTGCTGACCGGGCTGCGCAGCGCGCTGTGGGTGCCGGTGGGCAACACCGTGTTCTCCGCGGTGAAGCTGGTGCTGCTCGTCGTGCTCGCCGCCGCGATCCCCACGACGGGCGTCTTCGTCTCCTGGGTCGCCGCGATCGCCGTGTCGGTCGTGCCGCTCGGGCTGCTGGTCTTCCGGCGACTGGCTCCCCGGCATGTGAAGGCGACCGACGAGCATGCCAAGCCGCCCTCGTTCAAGGAGATCGGCCGCTTCCTCGCGGGCGACTACACCGGCTCCCTCTTCTCGCTCGCCGTGGTCTACCTGGTCCCGGTGATCGTCGCCTCGCAGGTCAGCTCCACCGACAACGCCTACTTCTACATCACCACGACGATAGGCGGCACGGTCAATCTGCTCGCCATCAACATGGGCGCCTCACTGACCGTCGAGGGCTCGCACGACCCGGCGCGGCTCGCCTCGAACACCCGGGCCGCGCTGAAGCGGATGGCCCGGATCATGCTGCCGGTGTCCGGGCTGCTGTTCCTCGGCGCGCCGTTCATCCTGCGGGTCTTCGGCGACGGATACGCGGACGCGGCCACGCCGCTGCTGCGCTGGTTCGCGGTCGGCGCGCTGCTGCGGGTCGTCATGGAGACGTACTTCGCGGTGCTGCGCGCCCAGAGCCGCACCTCCGGACTCGCCTATCTGCAGGGTCTGTTGTGCGCCCTCGTGCTCGGCCTGACGGTGATCCTGCTGCCCCGCATGGGCCTGACCGGTGCGGGCGTCGCCGAGATCTCCAGCCTCGCGGTGATCGTGGCCATCGCCGCGCCCAAGCTGTACAGGATCCTGCGGACCGCGCCGCCCGCCGAACTGCCGCAGGGCGCCGCGCCGGACGGGGACCTCGCCGACCTCGGGGCGCGCGACGTGCCCGCGTCCAAGCCGCGCGAGCCGAAGCGCGGCCCCGCCTGGGCCCTGGACTCCGACACCCTCGCCCTGGGCGTCCACGTCGACTTCGACCACCAGGAACGCAGGCCGGACGTACGCCCGGGGCCGGGCACCCCGCCGACCGGCACCCCCAAGGCACGCCCGGACCACCGCCCGACCTGGGCACTACGCCCGCCCGTGGGCCTCCCGGTAGAGGCACGGGAGCCAGGATCGGAAGCCTCCCTGGGCCCGTCCGAGCCCCCGGAGATAGACGCTCCCTTCGAGACGGGCGATCAGGGCAGCGCCCCATCGGAGGCGCGGGGCGTGACATCGAGCGGCTCCGCCGCGTGGGCGCAACCAGTCACACCCGACCCGGGCCCGACCAACAAACCGTCCAAACCCGGCGTCATCCTGGCCTGCCTACTGATCTCCGCCCTACTCCTCTACTGGGTCCCGGCCCTCGACCTCAACGACGCCTCCCTCGCCCACATGGGCGGCCTCGGCCTCATCTCGGTCCTCCCGCTGCCCACCCTCGTCGGCGCCGCCCTGCTGATCACGGTCTTCGCCTCGCTGCTGTGGATGAACCGCGAGCACAAGGGACTCCTGCTCATCACCCTGCTCGCCACCGTGGTCTCGCTGCACGCGCTCCCCGCGGTGATCGAGACCGAGCCACGGTTCGCGACGGCCTGGCAGCACCTCGGGTTCCTGGACTACATCGACCGCACCGGATCCGCCGTACCCGACCTGGACGCCCGCTGGAGCTGGCCGGGCTTCTTCGCGGCGGCCGCGTTCGTCGCGAAGGCCTGCGGTGTCACCGACCTCACCGAGGTGATCCGCTGGTGGCCGCTGACCATGCAACTCCTCTACCTGGCGCCGATGTTCCTGCTCGTACGATCGATGCGGGCGAGCTGGCGCGCCAAGTGGACCGGCATCTGGATCTTCGTCCTGAGCGGCTGGGTCGGCCAGGACTACTTCTCGCCGCAGGGCTTCACCTATCTCCTCTATCTCGCCTTCGTGGCGATCCTGCTGGTCTGGTTCCGGGCGCCACGCGTGCTGTGGGCGAAGGTGCGCCCCGGCGAGGCGGAGGTCGAGCCGACCGACCGACGGCAGCGGGCCGTGCTCCTCATGGTCCTGATCGGACTGTTCGCGGCGACCGTCCCGGCGCACCAGCTCACCCCGTTCATGATGCTGGGCGTCCTCACGCTCCTCGTCCTCGTCGGCCGCTCCGAACTGCGCGGCCTGCCCATCCTGTTCGCCGTCCTGGCCTGCGTGTGGATCGGCTTCATGGCCGAACCGTACTGGTCGGGACACTTCAACGAACTCTTCGGCGGGGTCGGCGGCGTGGGCAGCAATGTGTCGACCTCCGTCTCCGGCCGTATCGAGGGTGGCAGTTCGACCCACAAACTCGTCCTCTACGCGCGCGTGCTGCTGGCCGGTGGAGTGATGGCCTTCGCCTGCTACGGCTGGTGGCGCCGACGCGACCACAAGTACCGCGAGCGCTCCCTGCTCGTCCTCACCTTCGTGCCGTTCCTCGGCTTCGGTATGCAGTCGTACGGCGGCGAGATGGCCCTGCGCGTCTTCATGTTCGCCCTGCCGGGCGCGGCGCTGCTCGCCGGCCTCGCCTTCTTCCCGCGCACCGGCGTCACCGCGAAGGAACGGGAGAAGGACCGGCTGAGCCTGGCCCCGGTCGCCGCCCTCATGGTGGGACTGCTCCTCATGGGCGGCTTCCTGGTGGCCCGTTGGGGCAACGAGTCCTTCGAGCGGATCCGGCCGGACGAGGTCGCGGCCATGAACTACGTGTACGCGCACGACGATCCGACCGTACGGCTGCTGTGGCTCAGCAACGACACGGTCAACAACGTGACGCCCGCGATGCCGTGGGGCACCCGGGACATGGAGAAGGTGGAGTACCTGCCGACTCTGGCACCGACCGACCCGGTGCTGGTGTCGGGTCTGGTCAAGTCCCTCAAGGACGCCGGGCCGAACTCGTACCTGATGATCAACCGCAGCCAGGTGATCTATCTCCAGCTGGACGTGGGCTATTCGGCCAGCTGGGAGTCGCGGCTCATCCGCAACCTCGACGACCGGCAGGACCTGAAGAAGGTCCTCGTCAACGACGACGTGACGATGTACACGCTGCGCACCCAGCCCGAGGGCAGGGTCCCGAAGGCCGATCCGGGGCCGATCGGACCCCAGATCACCTGGACGCCGTGGTCGGTGGTCGGCGCTCTGGCGGCCGTGGCGCTCATCGTGCTGCTGACCGCGCGAGAGGTCGTACGGGTCGCGGTGCGGCCCGGCGTACGGCAGCTGCGGTGGCTGCAGAGCAGCTTCTGGTTCGCGCTGCCGCTGCTGGCGGTGCTGCTGGCTTCGCTGGTGCAGCGGTTCTTGACGATGAAGTAGTACCTACGCACGTCCACGCGGTTGCTGAAGTGGCTCACCGTCTCATCGGGTGAGCCACTTCACGTCGTACGCCTTCATGTCGAACCTCTTGCCGTCCACCTCCGCGCTGATGGAGCGGTCCAGGGTGTTCACGACAAGGACGGTCCGGTCGGTGGCCAGGACTCGGACGTCGGGCGCGTCGTCCGGGGCGACGGACACCGTCTTGTAGGTGGTGCCGGGCAGGAACTCCGTACTGAAGCGCGAGAGGAGATCGAACATGGGCAGGGCCGTGCCCCCGCCGGCGCCGGCGGTCGGCGTCCACAGGCAGCCAGGGCAGTCGGAGCCCTTCTCCTTCTCCGGGTTCCAGTAGAAGCCGGAGGTGGCGCCGCCGCGGGCCATCGCGATCAGTCCGGCGGCCTGGACGGCGACGCGGTGGGTCTCGGACCAGCCCTTGCGCTCGTCGTTGCCGTCGGCCGGCTCGACGTAGTACTCGGCCCACCACAGCGGCAGGTCGTGGGTCCGCGCGCGCACCCACTCTCCGACGGCCGTGAACTTGTCGGTGGCCGCGAACTCGTCGGGCAGCAGGTCGTCGTCCTTGGTATAGCTGGAGCCGTCGACCACGACGAAGTCGGCACCCGCCTTGTGCGTGTTCCAGTAGTCGAAGGCGTCGAGAACCCGCTGGTCCATGGCGCCCCAGGTGCCCTTCACGGTCGTGGACGCGTCATGCTGCTGGCGCGGGTCGACGCTGTCCATGACGAGGTACGGCCCGCCGACCATGATGTCCTCGTTGACCTTCTTCAGCGCCTTGTACACCAGGTTGTAGAGCTTGGTGTAGCCCTCGTAGTCCCAGCGGGCCTCAGCGTCGTTCCAAAAGCCCTTGAACTCGTTCCAGACAATGAAGTGGCGGACATCCGGGTAGCGCTTGGCGACGGTCGCGGCGAGCGCGGCGAAGTCCTTGAAGTGGGCGGGGTCCGGGGCGGTCTCCAGCGCGGCCTGGCTCCAGTTCGTGTTGTCCGCGCCGGACTTGCCGCCCTTCATCCAGTCCGGGGAGCAGCACAGGGTGACGACCGGGGTGCCGCCGGACCTGCGGACGAAGTCGACGCGGCTGTCCATCTCGGAGAAGTCGTAACGCCCCTCGGACGGCTCGGGATTGCCGGCGCCCCAGCCCATGATGTGCTGGATCTGTGGCAACGACTGCTGCTCCAGCAGCCCCTGGACCCGCTCGGTGGCGGTGTCGTTGCCGGTGTCGGCGCTGAACTGGGTGTGGGTGAAACCCCAGCCCACCTCCGGTTCCGGCGTTTCGGGCGGGGTGATGGGCGTGCCGTGCACCTTGTCCCCGTCGCGGGTCGTGCCCGCGGTGCTCCCGCCGTCCGAGGGCAGGGTGTTGAGCAGGGTCACCAAGAGGGCCAGCGCGGCCGCGCTCACGCCGAGCAGCGCGGTGAGCCGCCACCGCCGTGCCCCCGAATTCCACCCATGACGTCCCATCAAGGGCAACAGTAACGGCGGGGATCGGCCGTGGAACAGACTTTGTCGACGTACAGGCCGGTAACGGGACCGGCCGTCGACCAACACGCCGGGCACACCCAGGAAACCGGGTGCACGCCGCGCCCGCGTGACCGATCATGGCGACATGTCTGCGAACCCACACGACGCTCTGCCGATCCGGCTCAACGTCGACGACAGCGACTCACCGTCGGACGTCGTCGACGCGCTGTTCCTCGGCCGCTTCGCGACGGGCGAGCAGCCGCACTCGCACGCGGCGAACATCGACCGCGTGCGGTCCGGGGCCACCCTGCTCCCGCCGGGCGCCCGCGTGCTGCGCTCGGCCCGCGACGACGACCGCAGCGCGACGCTCGCGGAGGGCGACGGCTGGACGCTGCTGGTGTCCCGCTGGAACCGGGGAGCCGACGTCACGGTCACCGCGACCACCGCCGAACTGGCCGCGAAGATCATCGACCAGGCCACGGACGGCGCGGCCGACGAGCCCGAACCTCAGCCGGAGAACGTGACGATGGGGTTCTGGTACGTGTCCCCGCGCCGGGGCCCGCACCGCACCACCCGCCAGATTTCGGCGGGCACGTGGGAAGAGGTGCGGGCGAACTACACCGCGCCGGTGGCGGACGCGATGGACCACCTGATGAAGACGACCCCGGAGGACATCGCGGGCCGGCTGCTCCTGCTGCACGGCCCGCCCGGCACGGGCAAGACGTCCGCGCTGCGGACCCTGGCCCGCTCCTGGCGCGACTGGTGCCAGGTGGACTGCGTCCTCGACCCGGAGCGGCTCTTCTCCGACGTCGGCTATCTGATGGACATCGCGATCGGCGAGGAGGACGGCACGGGGAAGGGCCGCTGGCGGCTGCTCCTGCTGGAGGACTGCGACGAACTCATCCGCGGCGAGGCCAAGCACACCGCGGGGCAGGCGCTCTCGCGTCTGCTCAATCTCACGGACGGGCTGCTGGGCCAGGGCCGCAATGTCCTCGTGGGCGTCACCACGAACGAGGACCTGGAGCGCCTCCACCCCGCGGTGGTCCGCCCCGGCCGCTGCCTCGCCCGCATCGAGGTCGGGCCCCTGACCCGCGGCGAGGCGGTGAGCTGGCTGGGCACGGAGGAGGGCGTCCCCCGCGACGGCGCGACCTTGGCGGAGCTGTACGCACTCCGCCGGGGAACCACTCCGACGTCGGTACCCGATCAGCGGGAGGGCGCGGACGCGGGGCTGTACCTGTAGGGCCTGTCCGGCATCCGCGCCCCGGTGCTTTGATGGAGATATGACCCTGTTCGTCGGTACGTCGGGGTGGCAGTACAAGGACTGGCGCGACGTCCTGTATCCGGCCGGGGTGCCCATGCGGCTGTGGCTGGAGGAGTACGCGGCGCGGTTCGCCACGGTCGAGATCAACAACGCCTTCTACCGGCTGCCGACCCGGGAGACCTTCGAGGACTGGCGGGAGCGCACCACGCCGGACTTCGTCGTCGCCGTCAAGGCCAGCCGCTACCTGACACACATCAAGCGGCTACGCGACCCCGAGGAGCCGGTGCACCGGCTCCTGAGCCACGCCGCCGGGCTCGGCGACCGGCTCGGACCGGTACTGCTCCAGCTCCCGCCCACCCTGCGCGCCGACCCCGCTCTCCTCGACGGCTGCCTCGCCTGCTTCCCCGCCGACGTCCGCGTCGCGGTCGAACCACGCCACGACTCCTGGTGGACACCGCAGGTGCGCAAGGTACTGGAGGCGCGGGGCGCCGCCCTCTGCTGGGCCGACGTGCTGTCCCGCCCGGTGACCCCGCTGTGGCGGACCGCCGACTGGGGCTACGTCCGCTTCCACGTGGGCCGCGCCGACCCGTGGCCGCACTACGGCCGCCGGGCCCTGACCACCTGGGCCCACCGCATCGCCGACACCTGGCCCGACGACCACGAGATCTACGCGTACTTCAACAACGACCCGCACGCGGCAGCGGTCCAGGACGCGGTGACTTTCGCCCGCGCGGCAACGACAACGGGCCTGACGGTGACCCGCACACCGGCCCACGTGCCCGCGACGTGAACCCTCCTACCCCGCGTAAGCCGCCCGCAGGGCATCCCGTACGGCATCGAGCGCGGCGGACTCCGTCAGGCCGAGGCGGTGTACGCGCTCCGCGTAGACCTGGGCGGCTGTCGCGGCCTCGCGTTCGGCCGCCGAGCCGGCGGCGGCCACGAACGTTCCGTTGCGGCCCCGCGTCTCGATCACCCCGTCCGACTCCAGGGCCCGGTACGCCTTGGCGACCGTGTTCGCGGCGAGACCGAGTTCCTCAGCCAGCCCCCGTACCGTGGGCAGCTTGTAGCCGACCGGCAGCACTCCGGAACGGACCTGCTCGGAGATCTGGGCGCGCACCTGCTCGTAGGGCGCGGCCCCCTCATCGATGTGGATCTTCAGCGTCACGGAGCGATTGTCCCGTACCCGCCGGAAAATGAGAGGCATCGGGACACATCCCACGCGTAGCGTGCGACACCATGACTGTGATCGTTCGCGAACTGCGTCGCGGGGACCGGGCGGACGCCGAGTCCTTCGCCCGCATCCGTCACCTGGCTCTCCCTTTCATGCTCCACACCCCCGAGTCCATCGCCTACGACGTGGAGTACGCCCACCCCGACGCCCACTACCAGCCCCTGCTGGCGCTGGAGGACGGCGAGCCCATCGGCACGGCGAACGTGAGCATGGTGTACGACAGCCCGGAACCCGGGCATGCGCTCGTCAACATCTACGTGCACCCGGAGCGGACGGGCCGCGGCGCGGGCTCCCTGCTGGTGCGCACCGCCGAGAAGCGGCTGGGCGCGCTCGGCGCGACGAGGCTCCACGCCTGGGTCCTGGACCAGCCCGCGAACCGTTCCTTCGCCCAGCGGCACAGCTACCGTCCGAGCCGCTCCGCCCACTTCCTCCGCCTCGACCTGGCGAACGGCGTCCTGCCGCCGCGCCAAGAGCCCCCCGCGGGCGTCGAGCTGCGCACGGCCGCGGACTTCGCGGACGACCCGCGCCCGCTGTTCGAGCTGGACGCGGAGACCCTGCTGGACGAACCGAGCGACGTCGAGCGCGAGTTCACGGACTACGCGGCCTGGCTGCGGGAGACCTGGAACCATCCGCTCCTCAGCCACGAGCTGACCTCGGTCGCGGTGGTCGACGGCCGCCCCGCCGCGTTCAGCGCGGCCCGCACCGACGGTGGCACCCGCTACGGCACCGTCATGACCGGCACCGCCCGCGCCCACCGCGGCCGCGGGCTCGCCAAGCTCGCCAAGAACGACTCCCTGCACCGCGCCCGCGCCGCGGGCCTCACGGAGGCGTTCACGGGCAACGACTCCGGCAACGGGCCGATGCTGGCGATCAACAAGTGGTTCGGCTACGAGGTCTGCGCGACGGAGGTGCAGTATGTCCGCGAACTCGGCTGACACTCCTGCCCTGTTGGAGGTCGTCCTCGTCAAGTCCGGCCGTACGAAGATCCGCTACCCCGCCGAGCTGCTCGCCGACGACGGCACCCGCGTCACCGTGCGCGCACCCTGGGCGGGCGACGGCGTCCGCGACTTCGGCTTCGTACGGTTCGAGCCGGGCGACGTCTTCACCGAGTACTACTGGCGCGACCGCTGGTACGCGGTGAAGGAGGTCCGTGACGTGCGGGGCGTACGGAAGGGCTGGTACTGCGACATCACCCGCCCGGCCACCGTCTCGGGCGGTGAGCTGGTCGTCGAGGATCTCGACCTGGACCTGTGGCGCTCCGCGGACGGCACGGCCGTACTCCGCCTGGACGAGGACGAGTTCGCGGCGAGCGGTCTCGCCACCACCGACCCTCAGGCCGCGGCCGCGGCGCAAGACGCCCTCGACACCCTCGAACGCCTGGCCCTCGAGGGCGGCTTCGAGGCACTGCTCGCCCAGTAGTGCCTCGTCAGGTCCTGTGTCCTGCCCTGCCCTGTCGGTCAGACCTCGGCCAGCACCGCGTACCGCTCGTCCGCCACCTCCCGCCCCCACAGCCGGGCGTCGTCCGACAGCCGCTCCACGCGCAGGTCCGACACGAAGGGCCGGAGGAGGGCGGTCAGCCGGTCGACGGGTATGCCGACGGGGCTCACCGTCCCCCACACCCCCTCGACCAGGACGAGCCGCCCTCCGGGGCGCAGCAGCCCGCACCAGTGCCGCAGGACGCGCTCGGGGTCGGGCAGGGCCCACAGGACGTGCCGGACGAGCAGGACGTCGAACCTCTGCTCACCGACGGACGGCGCCGTCGCGTCACCCACGAGGAACACGGCGTCACGCCCGGCGAGCTTGGCGCGGGCGAGGTCGACCATGCGCGGCGAGAAATCGATCCCGGTGACGCGGTGTCCCCGCTCGGACGCGAGGAGCGACAGGCTGCCGGTGCCGCAGCCGAGATCGAGCACGTCGGAGGGGGCCTCGGGCAGCCATGCGCGCAGCCGCGCCGCCCAGGCCTCCCGCACGGCGGTGTCGCGCAGCCCGTGGTCCGGCTCGTCGTCGAAGGTGGCCGCCTCGGCGTCCCAGTCGACTTCCACACCCGCGTCGACATCGTTCTGACGAAGATTGACCCTGCTCCGACCTGGATTCATGTCGCTGTAACCCGCCATGTGCACCAGGGTGACACCCACCACTGACAGTCGAATCGTGACAGCCGCCACAGACAGATCGCGACCGATGAGGAACTCTCGCCGAAAGGGTCTACCTCCGTACAACGACGGAGTCAGGTAGACGCTAAGGAGGCAGCCATGCGCCGTGTGACCGTGCAGAAGCCCCTGAGGAAGTCGGACTCCCGCCGGGTGCGTGACGAGGCCGACGAGCGTCCGGCCGAGCGCCCGGAGGTCCGAAAGGACATCCACCGCACGTGGTGGCCGGACGGGTGAGCCGCCCGGGCGACCACCACCCGGGCAACCGTCAGCCGAGCCGTTTGCGGTAGTGGATGCGGTCGTACGGACCGTCCACACGGCGCTCCACGACCTCGTACCCGTACTTCGGATAGAGCTCCTGGTTCTCCCACATCATCGCGTTCGTATAGAGCCGGATCTCGGCCAGTCCGAGCGCACGCGCGCGTGCGTCCAGGAACGCCAGCAGCCGTCGCCCCACGCCCTTCCCATGGGCGTCGGGGTGCACGGCGATGCTGTCGAGGAAGAGATGGTCCTCGCAGGCCTCGATCACCACGAGGCCCGTCACGGGCTCCCCCGTGACGAACACCCTCCCCGCGGCCACGTTCGCCGTGTGATCCGCCTCCATGGGCTGGGGCACCACGCCGATGCGCTCGATGTAGTGGTGATACGCGGCGTCGGTCACGTCCTTCACGGCGGCCACGTCGGCGGCGACGGCCGGGCGGATCTCCAGCTCGTTCGAAGCGTTTGTCATGGCCGGAACGGTACCTACCTGATCGCAGTCTCAGCGCTTCCTTAACGCGGCCATAAGGATCTCCCCCACCCGCCTCCAGCAGGCGATTTCGCGGTTTCTTGGGGCTAGCTTGCTGATCACCCCAGGGGTTCACCCCACAGGTTCAGCCCATGCATCCGGGACCGTTTCGAGGAGCTCCCCCATGACTGCACGCCGCAAGGCTGCCTTCGTCGCCGCCGCCGGTGTCGCCCCGCTCGCCCTGACGGCGCTCACCGCCGCGCCGGCCGCCGCGCACGGCACGATGGGCGATCCGGTCAGCCGGGTCTCCCAGTGCTACGCGGAGGGTCCGGAGAGCCCCAGGTCGGCCGCCTGCAAGGCGGTCGTCGCGGCGGGCGGCACCCAGGCGCTGTACGACTGGAACGGCATACGCATCGGCGACGCGAACGGGCAGCACCAGGCGCTGATCCCGGACGGCAAGCTGTGCAGCGCGAACAACGACGAGTTCAAGGGCCTGGACCTGGCCCGCGGGGACTGGCCGACCACGAGCGTGAACAGCGGCTCGTACACCTTCAAGTACCGGGTGACCGCGCCGCACAAGGGCACCTTCAAGGTCTACGTCACCAAGGCCGGTTACGACCCGTCCCAGCCGTTGGCCTGGGACGACCTGGACCTCCGGAACCCGGTCGCCACGGCCACCGATCCGACCGCGTCGGGCGGCTTCTACACGTTCTCCGGCACTCTCCCGCAGCGCTCCGGCAAGCAGTTGCTGTATGCGATCTGGCAGCGGTCGGACAGCCCGGAGGCCTTCTACTCCTGCTCGGACATCACGTACGGCGGGAGCGACAGCGGCACCGGCACCGGCACCGGCACCGGCACCGGCAGTGGTGACGACGGGAGTGGTGACAGCGGCGCCGACAGTGACAGCGGCAGCGGTACGCCGAGCAGTTCTTCCCCGACCCCGACCGCCCCGACCGCCTCGGCACCCTCCGAGGAGCAGATCGAGGCCGGCGCCGACAAGTCGACCGTCGAGCATCACGGCCACGGCGACAACGACGCCAGTACGTCCGCGGAACCCACCACGGCCGCCCCGGTCGCGGAAACCTCCGCCCCGGCCGACCAGGTCCAAGCGGCCGGTGCCTCCGAGAACCTCGCCGAGACCGGCGGCGACGGCACCACCCCGTACCTCGCGATCGGCGGTGCCGCTGCCCTGGCACTGGGTGCGGCGGCGCTGTTCGCCTCGGTCCGCCGCCGCGCGGTGAGCGACGGACGCCACGGCCGCTAGCGGGAGGAACTCCGGGGTCTGTCCGGCGGCTCAGGCCGGACAGACCTCGGCCACGTGCTCAACCGAACACGGACGCGCAGGTGGTCGCGGTGGCGTGCGCCGGGTCGAGGGCGTTGGCCACCTCGTGGAAGGCGATCCGGTCGAAGAGCCCGATCGCCGCGTGCTCGGAGAGGTCGAGCGGACACAGGTCCTGCAGGAGCACGTTGTGGACGTCGGATCCGGTGAGGAACTGCGAGCGGTACGGCGTGACCACCTCGTCGTACTTGGTGGCGATGACCGTGTAGTGGACGCCCGGGACGGTGTCTCCGCCGGCGTTGAGCTTGGTCAGGAACGCGGAGCCGACGACCTGGTCGGCGAGCGCGGGCGTGGCCGTGGACAGCAGGTCCTCGGCGCCGGGGAAGTACGGCAGCAGGTTGGTGAGACCGTTGAGGGTGGTGCCGTGGTTGTCGGGCGCGATGCCGACGAGGGCGTTCACCTTGGCGGCCCCGCCGAGGAACTTGAGGTAGTAACGGGGCATCAGGCCGCCCTGCGAGTGACCGACGAGGTCGGCCTCGGCGGCGCCGCTCGCGGCGAGCACCTTGTCGACGAAGACCTGAAGCTGTTCGGCCGACTTGTCGATGGGCCCGAGGGCGTTGAAGAGCGGGACACCGGACAGTTGCCCGTAGTCGAGGGAGTAGACGCAGTACCCGCGGTTCACCAGGTAGGGCGCGAGGGCCAGCCAGTTGTCCACCGAGTTCGCGAACGTGCCGTGGACGAGGACGACGGGTCGGGGATGGGCGGCGGAGGGCTTGCAGGAGTAGTCGTTCCAGCCACTGCTCGGCGCGGCGGCCTGGGCGGTGGCGGCGGGACCGGCTGCGATCGCACTGGTCAGCAGCAGTGCGGCGAGGAGGGGTCTGAGCAGGCGCTTCCAGGGCAGCATCGGGTGATCTCCTTGCGGCTCAAGGGAGTGACGACGGCGTACGCCCTGTGATCCGGATCACGAGGATGCTGTTCACTCGTCAAGTTACGGACGAGTAGTCCAAGTGTGAAGTTACGCGTCAGTAAAAACTTTCAGCGATGGCCGACAACACCGACGCGCACCAAATAAACGTGATAACGGCCCGTCACCAGGCAGGCCTGATAGGTCCGTTGGGCGCGATACGCACCAACTGGTCACGCAACGCGCGCACTTCACCCTCTCCCAGCAGTTCGCCCCACGTCCGCACGGCGTCGGCAGCCGCCGCCTCCGCCGCGCGCGTGCAGGCCCAGCCGCGCTCGGTCAGCACGATCAGTCGGGCGCGGGCGTCATCAGGGTGCGGCCGCCGCTCCACGTATCCCTTGCGCACCAACTCATCGACGAGCTGACTCGCGGCCTGCTTGGTGACCCCGAGATGAGTGGCGAGGTCGGTGACCGTCGCACCGTCCGGGGCGAGCCGGGTGAACGCGAAGCCGTGCGCGGGCCGCAGCCCCTCGAACCCACGGGCGACGACGCCCTCGTGAATGCGTTGCGTCAGCTCACCGGCGACGGCGAGCAGGGTGGCGGACAAGGCCATGGCGTCGGAGTTCTGCACGCATGAATTGAAACACTCTTGACGGATTGGTCAAGCAACTTGACCATAGACACTGACATAGTCAAGCTTCTTGACCACTTACCTGGAGGCACCCGTGCCCGTCATCCGCTCATCCGAAGCCGTCGTTCACGAGATCCACGGCGCCCGCTTCGTCTCGTACGCCACCCCCCTCAGCGGCAGCAAGGAGTTGTGCGCCTGGCGGGGCGAGATTCCCGCGGGGCACAAGGCTCCGGTGCACACCGTCAACCGCGAGGAGATCTTCCACCTCCTCTCCGGCGAGCTGCTGATCACGCTCGACGGCCGCACCGAGCGGATCACCGCGGGCGACACGGTGATCATCAACCCCGGCGCGACGCTCGGTGTCGAGAACCCGGCCCAGGAGACCGCGGTTTCCTGGGTCACCACCTCCATCGGCTTCCAGGCGGAGCTGGCCGACGGCTCGGTCCTCACCCCGCCGTGGGCGAACTGACCTGACAGTCCGCCATCACTCCAGACACCCAGAAACCGATCTCACGTTCGAATCATGTCGCCGATCAAGGTCGGCGGGAGTTAGAGTAATCGAACGAGCGTACGAGGAACGTTTCGGGCGAATTATCGAAAAGGGGTGGAGTGATGGAGGTGCGGCATGACGGGCTTCGCCCACGTGCACGTCGCGTCCGGTTACTCCGCCCGCTACGGGGCCTCCCACCCTGAGCAGCTCGTCCGGCGGGCGGCCGAGCGGAGCATGGGGGCCCTCGCGCTCACCGACCGGGACACGGTCACCGGAGCCGTCCGGTTCGCCCAGGCCTGCGTGAAGGAAGGGGTCCGGCCGATCTTCGGCGTCGATCTGGCGGTGGAGGCTCTCGCGCCCCCTCCCCCGGCGCAGCGGCGCCGCACCCCTGCGCGCGGCGGCGCGCATGTGATCGAGCCGCCCCTGCGGTTCGTACTGCTCGCGCAGAACCGGGCCGGATGGGCGCGGCTGTGCCGCATCACCTCGGCCGCCCACGCCGGTACCGCGTCGGGGGCGGCACCGGTGGTCGTGCCGTGGGAGGCACTGCGCGAATACGGCGGTCCCGGCCTGACCGTGCTGCTCGGACCGCTCTCCGAACCGGTACGGGCACTGGCGGCGGGCCGGGAGGACGTCGCCGTACGACTGCTGGCGCCCTGGCAGGAGATCTTCGGGAGCGGGATCCGGCTGGAGGCTGTCGCGCAGAAACGTTTCAGCATCGGGCCTGGATCCCTCCGCCTGGCCGCCCGCACCCTGGCGCTGGCCGACCGCACCCGCACCACCGCCGTGCTCTCCAACGCCGTCCGCTATGCCGACCCCGAACAGCACCGGCTTGCTGACGTCCTGGACGCCGCGCGACTGCTGCGCCCCATCGACCGGCGCCGCCTCGACACCGGGCAGCGCTGGCTCAAGGACGAGGGAAGGATGGCGGGCATCGCGCGGCTGATCGCCGAATGCGCCGGAGTGGACGCCCGGCGGGCGCGCCGCCTGCTCGCCGACACCGCTGCCACGGCGGCCGCGTGCACCGTCGACCCGGCGGCAGATCTCGGCCTCGGCACAGCCCACCTCCCGGAACCGGAGATGTTCGGTGCCGAGCCCGGGACGGGCGGCTCGGCCCGGGTGCTGCGCGAGCGGTGCGAGGACGGTATGGCCAGGCGCGGCCTCGACCAGGACCGGACCGCGCGCGACCGGCTGGACGAAGAGCTCTCCGTGATCTCCAAGCTGAACTACTCCTCGTACTTCCTCGCCGTCGGACAGGTCGTCGCCGACATCCGCGCCAAGGGCATCCGGGTCGCGGCCCGCGGCTCGGGCGCGGGCTCGATGGTCTGCCACGCGCTGGACATCGCCACGGCCAACCCGCTCGACCACCGCCTGCTGTTCGAACGCTTCCTCAGCGAACGGCGCGGGACTCTGCCCGACATCGACATCGACGTGGAATCCGCCCGACGGCTGGAGTGCTACGACGCGATCTTCGAACGGTTCGGCAAGGAACGGGTGGCGGTCACCGCGATGCCCGAGACCTACCGCGCCCGCCGCGCCCTGCGCGACACCGGCCTCGCCCTCGGTATCGCACCGGCGGACGTCGACCGGATCGCCAAGAGCTTCCCGCACCTGCGGGCCTCCGACATCACCAGTGCACTCGCCGAGCTGCCCGAACTGCGGCAACTGGCGGCCGAGGCAGGCCGGTACGGGCCGCTGTGGGAGCTGGCCGAGGGGCTCGACTCGCTGGTCCACGGCATGGCCATGCACCCCTGCGGCGTGGTCATCAGCGACGCGACGCTCCTGGACCGGCTGCCGGTGCAGCCGACTCCGCAGGGCGACTACCCGATGGCAATGGCGGCGAAGGAGGAGATCGAGGCGCTGGGCAACATCAAACTGGACGTCCTGGGCGTACGGATGCAGTCCGCGATGGCTCATGCCGTCACCGAGATCGAACGCACGACCGGCAACCGCATCGACCTGAACGATCCACGGCAGGTGCCGCTCGACGACGTCTTCGCCTTCAAGCTCATCCAGGAGAGCCAGACCCTGGGCCTGTTCCAGCTGGAATCACCCGGCCAGCAGGATCTCCTCTCCCGGCTCCAGCCCCGCAACCCGCAGGACGTCATCGCCGACATCAGTCTCTTCCGTCCCGGGCCGGTCGCCGGCGGTATGCCTGAGCGGTACATCGCCGCCCGGCACGGCGGCACACCGTCGTACGCCCACCCGGACCTGGAGCCGGTGCTTTCCGACACCTACGGCGTGACCATCTGGCACGAGCAGATCATCGAGACGTTCTCGGTGATGACCGGCTGCGACTACGCACTGGCCGAGATCGCCCGGCGGGCACTCGGCGACAAGGAGCGGCTGCCGAAGATCAAGGACTGGTTCCACGGCCTGGCACGCGCGCATGGCTACAGCGCAGCCGTCCGGGACGAGGTCTGGAAGACCGTCGAGGCCTTCGGCGCCTACGGCTTCTGCCGGGCCCACGCGGTCGCCTTCGCCGTACCCGCCCTGCAGAGCGCCTGGCTGAAAGCTCATTACCCGGCCTTCCTGCTGGCAGGTCTGCTCGAACACGACCCCGGTATGTGGCCCAAGCGCGTCCTGGTCTCCGACGCCCGCCGCCGCGGCGTACCGATCCTGCCCGTCGACGTCAACCACTCCAGGGCGACGCACACCGTGGAGCAGACCGCCGATCGGCAGTGGGGTGTACGGCTCGCGCTGTCCGCGGTGCACGGCATCAGCGAGGACGAGTGCGCCCGGATCGAGGCGGGGCAGCCTTACGGATCACTGTCGGACTTCTGGCAGCGGGCCCACCCCAGCAGACCGGTCGCCGAGCGTCTCGCGGAGATCGGCGCCTTGGACTCTCTGCAAGACGGCCGCCTCACCCGCCGCGACCTGCTGCTCCAGATCGCCGAACTCCACCGGGCCTCCCGTACCCGGTCCGCGGGCAAAGGCCAACTGCCCTTGCAGGCGGGCGCGGTCGGCGGGGCGGAGCCGAGCGGTCTGCCGGAGATGACCGGGCGCGAAGCCCTGAGCGCCGAGCTGAGCACCCTCGGCATCGACGTCTCCAAACACCTGATGGAGCACCACCACCGGCTGCTGCGCGAAATCGGCGCGACCGACGCGGCCCACCTGGCCGGCCTGCGCGCCGGGCAGCAGGTCCTCGTCGCCGGTGTGCGGGCCTCGACCCAGACCCCGCCGATCGCCAGCGGCAAGCGCATCATCTTCGTCACCCTGGAGGACGGCTCCGGCCTGGTCGACCTGGCCTTCTTCGAGGACTCCCACCCGGCCTGCGCGCACACCGTCTTCCACAGCGGGCTGCTGCTGGTCCGCGGCACGGTCCAGGTGCGCGGCACCCGCCGTACCGTCGTCGGCACCATGGCCTGGGACCTGGACGAGATTGCCGCGGCTCGCCGAGACGAGGGTCCCGAGGCTGCACTTGCCCTCCTCGGCGCCAGCCACCCGCACCCGACCCCTGCACAGCCGCAGCGGACCCTGGTCAACGGCACCACAGGCGCTCGGCTGCACCCGTATGCCGACCTGCAGCCCGCCGGTAACCGTTCGGCCGATCTGAAGAAGTTCGGCTACACCAGCCCGGGGAGCGCAGGATGACCACCCGTCAGCGGCACATCGCCCACCTCCATCTGCACGCCACACTGACCGAGGATCAGTATGCCGACATAATCGAACTGATGTCCGGCATCACGCCTCATGTCCAGGCCGTCCCGCCCAACGCTGTCCAGCTCGATCTGACATCGGCACTCAGATACTTCGACCTGTCCCCCTACGACGTGGTCCAGCTGGCGAAGATGAGGCTGAAGGCCCTCTATGACATCGACAGCAGCGCCGGCCTCGCCGGCAACCGCATGCTGGCCGCCATGGCGGCCGACGCGTCGGCGCCGGGTGACACCACCTGGATCCGTGACGGGCAGGCCGCCGACTGGCTCCACCCCCGCCCGGTCACCGCGCTGCCGGGCATCGGCCGCGCCACAGCGGAAACGCTCAACAGATATGGGCTGCACGCCATCGGTCAGATCGCCGACCTGCCCGCGGCAACCCTGCAGCGACTCCTCGGAGCCGGCTCGGCCCGGCTGCTGGCCGAGCGCGCCCGCGGCCATGATCCCCGCCCGGTCAGCCCTTCGGAACCGGCAGCGCACCTGGTCGCCGACCTCGTGCTGGAGCGGGACTGCCTGGACCCGGCACAGCATCACCGAGCGGTCCTGGGACTTGCCGACCGGATCGGCCAACGTCTGCGCGGGGAAAGGCAGATCGCCGGCCGGCTCGCCCTCACTGTGCGGTACGCCGACCGCAGCTCCACCACACGTACCCGCGGGCTGTCGGAACCCACCAACCACTCACCAGCCCTTGCCGCAACTGCCCTGGGGCTGTTGACCGCCCTGGGGCTGCAGCGGGCACGAGTCCGGGCCTTCGCTGTCCGTGCCGACCACTTGCTGCCGGCCGGCAGTGCCTACTGGCAGCTCTCTCTGGATCCTGGCGATGCTCGTGCCCGCGCAGCCGAAGCCGCCGCAGATCGCGCCCGCCGACGCTTCGGGCCGGAGGCTGTACGTCCAGCAGCTCTGGCGGACTGACCGCTCGCGCCAAGAGCCACTGGTTCCTGACGACTGGCACGCGCCCGCGGCTACACCGCGGCTGTCAACCTTACGGGGCGCAACTTCAGGGTGCACGGCGGAAGCTGTGAGTCCAGGTGACACCGCTTGTTTCACTTCTTGAAACAACGTCAGCATGAGACGCCTCGACCGAAGGCGGGACGGACGTCGACCCGTGCACCAGGAGCGTCCGTTCCTCATTCCGACAGGGAGTCCCTGTGAGCTTGCGAGACGTCCCCCACCCCGACCACGACACCGAGGGCATCGGCCGCCGCCGTTTACTCGGGAGCGCCGTCGGCGCCGCGGCCGGCGCCACACTGCTGGGCAACCTGACAGCCGGACCCGCGTCAGCCGCCTCCCGGGGCGCCGACGATCGTCCGGTGCATACGCGGTCCGGCCTGGTGACCGGTGTCCCGGCTGTCCTGGACGGGATCACCGTCTACAAGGGCATCCCCTACGCGGCCTCGACCGCCGGTGAAAACCGCTGGCGTGCCCCGCAGACCGCGCCGTCCTGGACGGGCGTACGCGCGGCCGACACCTGGGGTGCCGCCTGCCCTCAGCCGGTCACAGGCATCGCCGCCGACAAGGTGCCGCCGCTGAGCGAGGACTGCCTGAACCTCAATGTCTGGACCGGCGCGGCCAGTTCGAGCGAGCGCCGCCCCGTGTTCGTGTGGATCTACGGCGGCCGCAACTCCGCGATGTGGGCCTCGCAGCCGGTGTACGACGGTGCCAACCTGGCGGCCAAGGGCGCGGTCGTCGTCACCTACAACCACCGCGTCGGCGCCTTCGGTAACCTCGCTCACCCCGAGCTGAGCGCGGAGGGCGGGCACGGCGGCTCCGGCAACTGGGGTGTGCTGGACACGGTGGAGGTGCTGAAGTGGATCCAGGACAACATCGCCGCGTTCGGCGGTGACCCGGATCGGGTGACCATAGCCGGCTGGTCCCACGGCTCGTCGTTCGTGAACATCCTGATGATCTCGCGGCTGGCCCGGGGCCTGTACCACCGGGCGCTGCTCGCGGCCGGCGTGCAATACACCAAGGACCCGGCGCTCGGTCATGTGGCGGGCGGCTACGACACGTTGGCCACCGCCGAGGCCAACGGCACAGCGTTCGGCGACTACATGGGCGCCTCCTCGCTGGCCGGCCTGCGGGCGCTGACCGCGGACGAGATCGTGACGAAGGTCTACGCCCCGGGTGCGCCGGCCACCGGCACCGACTTCGGCAACGTCCTGGACGGCCATGTCCTGCCGACCACCTACACCGCCGCCATGGAGTCCGGTGCCGAGGTCGACGTGCCGGTCCTGACCGGCAACAACAGGGACGAGAACGGCGCCTCACCGACCCTCGCGATGACCGTCGCCCAGTACCAGGCGTACGCGCAGACCACCTTCGGCCATCGGGCGGCGGAGTTCCTGGCGCTCTACCCGGCGAGCACCGACACGGAGGCGGCCGCGCAGTACAACAACTACGCGCGCGACGAGGAACGTGTCTCCACCTTCCTGTGGGGCACCCAGTTCCGCAACACCGCCGGCAACCGCAGCCCCATCTACAACTACTGGTGGACCCACGCCCCTCCCGGCTCCGACACCACCAACCCGATCGAGCCCGCGAACGGCGCGGGCGCCTACCACGGCGCGGAGAAGTACTACCTCTTCGGCAACCTCTACGGCACCGACCGCCCCTGGACCGAGTCCGACTACGCGATCGCCGACACCACGTCCTCGTACGTCGCGAACTTCGTAGCCACCGGCAACCCCAACGGCCGCTCCCTGCCCGCCTGGCCCGCCCTGCGCACGACGAAGCCGCTCTCCATGGAACTCGGCGACCACTTCACCACCCTCCCGGCGGCCGACAGCGACGCCAAGTACGCCTTCCTGAAGGACTATCTGCAGTCCCAGACGACGGCGTATTGATCCTGAAGGGCACAAGGAAGGACAGCGGCGGCCGTGCGCGCTGAGAACGGTGCCTGACGGGGGTATCTCCCCTGTCCAGGCGCCGTTTTCTGCCTCTGGAAGAAGCCGAGCGTCTTCGCCGTGCTCAAGAGCGCCCGGCTGTCGACCGACTCTCGTGACCAATACGCTTCGATGCCGAACGGCGCCACATGCCTGCCGGCCGGACCGCCGCCGAATCGGTGGTCCGGCTGAAGAACGACGACGCGATCCTGCCCTTGGACCCTGGCGCACACATGAGCGTCGCGATGATCAGGGAATTCATACTCCGCCGACCGGGGAACGTCCGACTCCGTCGAACCGTCTATCGCCGCTGGTCGCGTTGGGCGGCGAGGCGGATGGTGGTGTTGGCCGCGCCGTAGCCGTGGTAGCCGCTGGTGCGCTGGACGATCTCGAAGCGGATGCGGCCGACGGTCGCTGTGTAGAAGTGGCGGAACTCGCCGCCCTGTTCGTCTCGGTCGTAGAGGATGCCCAGGTCGCGGTAGGTGTCCAGCTCGCCGGGTGAGAACTCGAAACGGGCGTCGAGGTCGTCGTAGTAGTTGGCCGGGACGGGGAGCAGTTCGGTGCCGGCGGCCCGGATGCGGCGGGCGGTGTCGGTGATGTCGCCGGTGGTGAAGGCGATGTGCTGGGCCCGGGTGCCCTGCTCCTCCGGGGCGGGCGCGAGGTTCAGTACGAGGCGTAGCCCGTCCCCGGCGCCGGACGCACTGCTGGTGAGGGCGCGGCTGCGGAGCAGTCCGTACGGGTCGGCCACCTCGACGGTCTCGTGCGGGAGGAGGCCCAGAACGCTGCGGTGGAAGAGGACGGCTTCGTCGAACTGGTGCCAGGGCTGGGTCAGCGCAATGTGGTCGACGCCGGTGATGCCTGCCGGGGCGGCGGCTCGCTCGACGCTCCTCTGCACCAGCGGCAATCCTGCTCACCCGCAGCAGCCACCAGATGGCACAGATGATGGAAAAAAGATGTATCCAATGACGTGATAATGATGGATTCTGCCCCTTCAGTAATGCCCTGCGACCCACCTACCGTTGCGCCCATGTAAACGGCCTGGCCGTTGGCTGATCAGTACTTCTTCGGCCTTGTGAGAGGTCCTTCGGGAGCTCCTCGGAGAGCCACGGACCAGCCTTGACGGTTTCTGGAGGGAGAAGGCAATGGCGCCTGCGGAACTACTCATCGGAAGCCGGTGGCAAGCGTCGGCAGGATCGGGACGGACCCGGGACGTGACGTCGCCCTTCGACGGCTCGACCGTCGGCACCGTGGGGGTGGCCGGTCCTGAGGACGTCGAGGCGGCCCTGGCGGCGGCGGAGCGGGGTGCCGCGGTATGGCGGCGTACACCCGCTCACGAGCGGATGACGATCCTGCTGCGTGCGGCGGAACTCGCCGACCAGCGAGCCGGCAAGATCGCGCAGACCATCAGCGCGGAGTCGGGCAAGACCATCACCGAGGCCACCGGCGAGGCGTCACGATCCGGGGACCTGATCCGGCTCGCGGCCTTCGAGGGCACCCAGCTCTACGGCGAGACACTGCCGTTGGACGCCAACCGCGGCACCGGGCAGGACAAGGTGGGCTTCACGCTGCGCCAGCCGTGCGGAGTCGTGGTGGCCATCACGCCGTTCAACTACCCCTCGCTGCTCGTGCTGCACAAACTGGCGCCCGCGCTCGCGGCGGGCAACGCGGTCGTCCTCAAGCCGGCCACCTCGACACCGCTGACCGCGCTGGAGCTCGCCGAGTGCTTCGTGGACGCCGGGCTTCCCGAGGGCGTGCTCTCGGTGCTCGTCGGCTCCGGCGGGGTGCTGGGGGACGCTCTTGTGACCGACCCCCGCGTACGGAAGATCTCCTTCACCGGCTCCACGGCGACCGGCGAGCACATCGCGCGGGTCGCCGGGGTGAAGAAGCTCTCCCTCGAACTGGGCGCCTCCTGCCCGGTCGTCGTACTGCCCGACGCCGATCTCGAACTGGCCGCGAGCGCCGTCGCGTTGGGCGGCTACGTCAACGCCGGGCAGGTGTGCATCTCCGTCCAGCGAGTGATCACGCACCCCGATATCACCGCGGACTTCCTTGACGCTCTCGTCCCCAAGGTCCGGGCCATCCGGACCGGGGACCCGTCGTCCCCCGAGACGACCATGGGCACCCTGATCACCACCACCGAGGCGGAACGGGTGGAGCGGGCCATCGCCCGGGCCGGGGCGGACGGCGCACGCGTCCTGACCGGCGGCGAGCGCGACGGCGCCGTGGTGCAGCCTGCTGTGGTCGCCGACGTGGATCCCGAATCGGCGTTCAGCCAAGACGAGTTGTTCGGTCCGGCGATCGCCGTCAGCTCGGCCGCCGACTGGGAGTCCGCCATCGCCCAGGCCAACGGCACCGCCTACGGCCTCGGCGCGGGGATCTTCACCTCCGACGTCGCCGGAGCGGTCCGCGCCATCCGGGAGATCGACGCCGGTTCCGTCCACATCAACTGGACGCCCCTGTGGCGTGCCGACCTGATGCCGTACGGCGGCCTGAAGGGCAGCGGCTACGGCAAGGAAGGCCCCCGCGCCGCGGTCAGCGAGATGACCGAGGTCAAGACCGTCGTGCTGCACGGCCGCCCCTGGTGACGCGGCCGCGTCCCCGTACACACCCCCGATCAGGAGCCGACTCATGACCGACCGGACGCAACAGGGCACGGTGCGTCTCACCGTCGCCCAGGCCGTCGTCACCTACCTCTCCCGGCAGTACTCCGTGGCCGACGGCCACCGCCGCCGACTCATACCGGCCGCGCTGGGCATCTTCGGACACGGCAACGTGGCCGGCCTCGGCCAGGCCCTCGACCAGCTCAGCGACCAACTCCCCTTCGTCCAGGGCCGTAACGAGCAGGCGCTGGTCCACATCGCGACGGCCTACGGCAAGGCGACCAAGCGGCACGCCACCCTCGCCGTGACCGCCTCCATCGGCCCGGGCGCCCTGAACATGGTGACCGGCGCGGGCCTCGCCACCGTCAACCGGCTGCCCGTCCTGCTGCTGCCGGGCGACACGTACGCGACCCGTCACCAGGGGCCCGTACTCCAGCAGTTGCAGCACCCCGTCGAGGCCGACGCCTCGGTGAACGACGCCTTCCGGCCCGTCTCCCGCTTCTTCGACCGCATCACCCGGCCCGAGCAGCTCCTGACCGCGCTGCCCGCGGCGATGCGGGCCCTCACCGACGTCGACACCGGCGCGGTCGTCCTCTCCCTCCCGCAGGACATCCAGTCCCACGCCTACGACTACCCGGCGGAGTTCTTCGCCGAGCGCGACTGGCCGATCCGCCGTCCGGCGCCCGACGCCGACGAGGTCGCGGCAGTGGCGCGGATGCTCGCCGAGGCGGAGAAGCCGCTGATCATCGCCGGTGGCGGCGTCGTGTACTCCGGTGCCACCGAGGAGTTGGAGGCCCTCGCCGACGCGGCGGGCATCCCTGTCACGGAGACGTTCGCGGGCAAGGGCGCCATCCAGCGCCGCGCCTGGTGGCAGCTCGGCGGCATCGGCCTCGAGGGCACTCCGGCGGTCAACGTCCTTGCCCGGGAAGCCGACTTCGTGCTCACCGTGGGCTCGCGGCTGACGGACTTCGCCACCGCCTCGCACTCCGTCTTCCAGAACCCGGACGTGCGGTTCGCGAGCATCAACGTCAACGTGCACGACGCGGGCCGCCTGGGCGCGACCGGCATCGTGGCCGACGCCAAGCGGGCCCTGGCCGCGCTGGCAGATGTCGTACGGGCGAACGGCACCACCACGCCGGCCGCCTGGCAGGAGAAGGTGCGCACCCTGGACGAGCAGTGGCGGGAGCAGCGTGCCGCCGCGCTCGACCCGGACATCCCCTTCGACTTCGCGTCGCTGCCCGACGACTCCGACGTCGTACGCGACACCGAGGCGGTCCTCACCCAGGGCCAGTTGATCGGTCTGCTCCAGGAGCACGCACGGTCCGGTGACACGATCATCGCCGCCGCCGGCGGTCCGCCCGGCGACCTGCAGAAGGTGTGGGACGCCACCGAAGGCCGTTTCGCCCACCTGGAGTTCGGCTTCTCCTGCATGGGCTACGAGCTGCCCGCCGCGATCGGGGTCCGCTTCGCCGAGCCGGACCCGTCGAAGCGGGTGCTGTCCCTACTGGGCGACGGAACCTTCCTCATGGCGCCGACCGAGCTGGTGACGGCGGCCCAGGAGAGGCTTCCGGTCACGATCGTCATCCCGGAGAACCACGGCTACCAGGTCATCCACCGACTCCAGATGGGGCGCAACGGGCGGGAGTTCGGCAACGAGTTCCGCTACCGCGACGGCAGCCTGGAGATCGGCTCCGGCAAGCCCGCCCGCCTGGAGGGCGACTATCTCCAGGTCGACCTCGTCAAGATCTCGGAGGGCCTCGGCGCTCGTGCCGTCCGCGCCACGACTGCCGACGAGGTACGTACCGCGCTGGCCGAGACCCGCGACCACAACGGCCCGGTCGTCCTCGTCGTCCCCGTGATCCCGCACGCCGACCTGCCCGGCGCCGGGGTCTGGTGGGACGTGGCCCCGGCCGAGGTCTCCGAGCAGGAAACGGTCGCGCGGCTGCGCGGCGAGTACGAAGAGGGTCTGGCGTCCCAGAGGTGGTACGGATGAACCGCTCTCCCTTGGACCACGGCCGCCTGCGCTCCCGACTCGCCGCCGGTGAGGCCACCCTGGGCACCTTCGTGGGCACCGCCTCCCCGGTCACGGCCGAGGTGTGCGCCGCAGCCGGGGCCGACTGGCTGCTGCTCGACCTCGAACACGGCGCGGGTGGAGAGGAGCAGGCCCGTACGACCGTCCCGATCGCGGCGGCCTACGGCGTCCCGACCGTCGTACGGGTGGAGTCCGCGGCCCGCATCCGCATCGGCCGCGTCCTCGACCTGGGCGCCGCCGGGATCATGCTGCCCCGCCTCGACACGGCGGCCGAAGTCCGGGAAGCGCTACGGCACTTGAGGTACCCGCCTGCGGGGGACCGGGGCGTGGCCACCTACAACCGGGCGTGCCGCTTCGGGCTCGACGCCGGGGCTCTGGACCGGGCGGGCGAGCTCCTCGGTGTGGTCCAGATCGAGTCGGCGGCCGCGCTGTCGGAGGTCGAGGAGATCGCGGCGCTGGACGGCGTCGACGTCCTGTTCGTCGGCCCCCGCGACCTCAGTCACGACCTCGGCGTGCCCGGCGAGTTCGACGCACCGGTCTACCGAGATGCTCTGGAGCGCGTCCGCAAGGCCGCTGCCGCGCACGGCAAGGCCTGCGGACTGCTCGTCCCCGACGGTGCGGCCGCGGCCGCCAAACGGACCGAGGGCTGGACGTTCATCGCCATCGGCTCCGACGCGACCCTGCTCGCGGCAGCCCTGTCCGCCGCGCTCGATCAGGCCCGGCCCCAGCCCCAGGACTCTCAGGACAACTCCCAGGAGACACGATCATGAACCCCACCACCCCGGACGCCGCACGTGAGATCGGCGTCGGACTGATCAGCGTCGGCTGGATGGGCAAGCTCCACAGCCGCGCCTACCAGGCCCTGCCGTCCGTCTACCCCGAGCTGGGCATCAAGCCCCGTCTGGTGCACGCCGCCGACACGGCGGAGGACCGCGCGGCCTACGCCCGTGACGTCCTCGGCTATGCGAAGGCCACCACCGACTACCGCGCCGTCCTCGACGACCCGGACGTCGAGGTCGTCTCGATCTGCGCACCCAACCTCCTCCACCACGAGATCGGCATCGCCGCCGCCAAGGCCGGCAAGCCGTTCTGGATCGAGAAGCCCGTCGGGCGCGGCGCCGAGGAGACCGCCGAGGTCGCCGCCGCGGCCCGCGCTGCCGGGGTCGTCACCTCCATCGGCTACAACTACCGGCACGCCCCCGCCGTCGAGCGGGCCCGCGAGCTGATCGCCGAGGGGCGCCTGGGCCGTATCACCAACGTGCGCGCCACCTTCTTCTCCGGCTACGCCTCCGAGCCCAAGGGCGCCCTGTCCTGGCGCTTCAAGCGGGACCTGGCCGGGCACGGCGCGCTCGGCGACCTCATGAGCCACGTCGTGGACCTCGTCAGCTACGTCGTCGCCCCGATCGACGAGGTCTCCGCCCTCACCAGCACCGTCTACACCGAGCGCCCGATCCTGCCCATGGGCTCGGGTACGCACTTCGCGGTGATCGAGGACGGTGAGATGGCGGCCGTGGAGAACGACGACTACAGCGCCGCCCTCGTCCGCTTCAGCGGCGGAGCCGTCGGCACCCTGGAGGCGTCCCGCATCATCGTCGGCCCGCAGTGCGGCATCGGCTTCGAGATCTACGGCACCGACGGCTCGGTGACCTGGAACTTCGAGCGCATGAACGAGCTGCGCGTCGCCCTCGACCGCAGCGGCCCCCACCAGGGCTACACCACCGTGCTCGGCAACGGCCACATGGGCGACTACGCCAGCTTCCAGCCCGGCCCCGGCAACAGCATGGGCTACGACGACCTCAAGGTGATCGAGGCCAAGAAGTTCCTGGCCGCCGTGGCCGGCCTCGAGCACCACAACTCGACGATCGAGGACGCACACGCCGTCGCCGAGGTGATCGCGGCGGCAGCGGCCTCCGCGGAGAGCGGCTCCTGGCAGCCGGTGCCCGAGGTACCGGGGGCGCACTTCGGTCACCCGGTGCGGAGTTGATCGTATGTCCGAGCACGTCGTAGTGGCCCTCGGCCCCGTCGACATCGGCACGGTGGCCCCCGTCCTCGGGGAACGGGTCACTCTCGTCACCGATCCCACGCCCGATGACCTCGCGGTCGCCGAGGGCGCCATCGTCCGCGCCGACCGGAGGGTCGACGAGGACCTCCTTCGGCGGGCGCCACGGCTGCGGGTCGTCGCCCGCACCGGCGTCGGCGTCGACCTGGTCGACGTGGCGGCGGCCTCCGCCCGCGGGATCCCCGTGGTCATCACCCCGAACAGCGGCAGCCGGGCCGTGGCCGAGGGCGTCTTCGCCATGGCCCTGCACCTGACCAAGCGGCTGAGACCGCTGACCGACCTGGTACGGGACGGCCGCTGGGCCGAGCGGAACGCCGTACCGGTCGGCGACCTGGACGGCGCCACCCTGGGGATCGTCGGCTACGGCCGCATCGGCCGCCGGGTGGGCGAACTCGCCGCCGCCTTCGGGATGTGGACACTCGCCCACGACCCGTTCAGCCCGCCACCGGCCGAGTTCGCCTGCGCCGATCTCGGTGAACTGGCCGAGTCGAGCGACGTGCTCACCCTGCACGCGCCGCTCGTGGAGGGCACCCGGCACCTCGTGGACGAGCGACTGCTGTCCCGCGTCAAGCCGGGAGCGATCCTGATCAACTGCGGCCGCGGTGGCCTGCTCGACCCGGACGCCACCCTGGCCGCCCTGGAGTCGGGCCGGCTGTCGGGCGTCGGACTGGACGTGTTCGACCCCGAGCCGGCCCTCCACCATCCGCTGTTCGACCACCCCGATGTCGTCCTGACCCCTCACCTGATGGGCATGACGCGGCGGGCGCAGACCCTGACCTTCGTCGACGCCGCCCGCGGTGTCGCGGACGTCCTCGCGGGCCGCCCGCCGACCGCGGTCGCCAACCCCGACTGGAACCACCGAAAGGCCACGGCATGACCACGTCACCCTTGTACAGGATCGCCGGCGCGCCCATCTCCTGGGGCGTGTGCGAAGTCCCCGGCTGGGGCTACCAGCTGACGCCCGACCGGGTGCTGAACGAGATGCGCGAAGTCGGCCTCGCCGCCACCGAGATCGGCCCCGAAGGCTTCCTGCCCGGCGAGCCGGACGCGATGGCCCGGACGCTCGCGCACCACGACCTCCAAGCGGTCGGCGGCTTCACCCCGCTGCTGCTGCACGTGCCCGGACACGACCCGCTGCCCGAGGTCGAACAGCTCCTGGAGAGCTATGCCGCCTCGAAGGCGGAGGTGCTCGTCCTGTCGGCCGTCACCGGCCAGGACGGGTACGACTCCCGACCCGAACTCGACGCCGACGGCTGGCGGCTGCTGCTGTCCAACCTCGACCGGCTCGCGTCGCTGGCCACCGAACGCGGCGTACGTGCCGTCCTGCACCCGCACGTCGGCACGATGATCGAGAACGGTGACGAGGTCCGACGTGTCCTGGAGCACTCGGCGATCTCCCTCTGCCTCGACACCGGGCACCTGCTCATCGGCGGCACCGATCCGGCCGAACTCACCCGCCAGGCGCCCGACCGCATCGCCCACACCCACATGAAGGATGTGGACGCCTCCCTCGCCGCCAAGGTCCAGTCCGGACACCTCAGTTACACCGAGGCCGTGCGCAAGGGCATGTACCGCCCGCTGGGCGCGGGAGACGTGGACGTCCAGGCCATCGTCACCCACCTCAGCGCACGCGGCTACGACGGCTGGTACGTCCTGGAACAGGACACCATCCTGACCGAGGAGCCCAAGGCGAAGGGGCCGGTCGAGGACGTGTGGGCCAGCGCCGAGCATCTGCGCGCGGTGCTGCGCGGTGTCGCGTAGCCGTATACAGGCCTGATGTGTTTTTGATGTCTTCTGAGGGATTGACCGGCATGTGCGGAGCATCCAAGAATGCCGAGGCGGCTTGCTGTCTGTTCTCGCCGCCTGTTCTTGTCATTGCCATTCGTCGCGTGCCGGCGTCTTTTCCGAACATGAGGAATCCAGGAAACAGAAATGACCGCTGACGAATTTCTGGCCACTTGTTGGACCACCGCGGGTGACGCCGCTCCCGACCAGGAAGACCAGCGCAGTCCGCTGAGCCTGCGGGAAAGGGTGGAAGCGGCGGCCGACGCCGGATTCAAGGGCTTCGGGCTGCTGTACGCGGACCTGGTGGAAGCCGAGCGCGAGTACGGGCTCGCCGGTGTCCGGTCGCTCTTCGCGGACAACGGAATCCACCACATCGAGGTGGAGCTGCTGACCGACTGGTGGACCGACGGACCCCGGCGGGCCGCGTCGGACGCCGTCCGCGTCGGAATGCTGCGGGCCATCGAGGCGCTCGGCGCACGCACCTTCAAGATCGGCCCCGACGTGGCGGACGAGCCCTGGGACCTGGACGTCTGGGCCAAGGAGTTCGCCACGCTGGCGGCGCAGGCCGACGGGGTGGGCGCCCGGCTCGGGGTCGAGCCCCTGCCCTGGTCCAACCTCAAGACCGTGCACGACGGACTCCGGCTCGTCGAGGCCGCCGGTCACCCGGCGGGCGGCCTCATCATCGACGTCTGGCACACCGAGCGCGCCCACACCCCACCCGCCGACCTGGCGGACGTACCCGGGTCGCGGATCGTGGGCGTGGAGCTCAACGACGCCGACAGTCAGGTCGTCGGCACCCTTTTCGAGGACACCGTCCATCGCCGTCGCCTGTGCGGTGAGGGCTCCTTCGACCTCCCGGGGATCATCGCCGCGCTCCGCACGGCCGGCTTTCGCGGCCCCTGGGGCGTGGAGATCCTCTCCGACACGCACCGCACGCTGCCGGTGCGGGAGGCCGCCGCGGCGGCGTACCGGACGGCCGCGACGCTGGTGAAGTAGATGCCGCAGGGGTGGCGGGGACGAAACCACGGTCGTCCCCGCCACCCCTGTTTCCGTCTGCCGGTGCGGATCGGCTGAGCAAGGTCCTACCTCCGCATGAGCAGCTGGAACTCGAACACGTAGCGCGCCGCGTTGTAGAGATGTGTGCCGTACTCCACGGCTTCCCCAGCGGCGTTGTACGCCGTGCGCCGCATGGTGAGCAGGGGCGCGCCCTCGGGTTCCCCGAGGTGTTCGCCCTCCTCGGCGGTGGCCGCATGGGCGCCGATCGCCTGATGCGCGCTGTGCAGACTGATGCGGTCCGTGCGCAGGATCCGGTACAGACCCGTGGCCTCCAGCAGCTCCGTGTCCAGGTCGAGCAGCAGGTCGGTCGGCAGGTAGTTGCGCAGGACGGCCACGGCGAGTCCGTTCGCGTACCGGATCCGCTCCAACCGGACCACGCTGTCGCCCTTCCTGACACCCAGAGCTGCGGCGACCTCGGCGGACGCGGGCACGACGTCGTTGCGTACCACCCGTGTGCTCGGTGCCTGCCCGGCCTCCTCCAGATCGTCGTAGAGGCTGGTGAGTTCCAGAGGGCGCCTGACCGTGCTGTGCACGACCTGGGTGCCGACGCCCCGACGCCGTACCAACAGTCCCTTCTCGACCAGGGCCTTGATGCCCTGCCGGACGGTCGGCCGGGACAGACCGAGTCGTCCGGCGAGGTCGACCTCGTTGCCGAGCAGGGCGCCCGGCAGGAGCAGGCCGTGCTCGATGGCCTGCTCCAACTGCTGGGCGAGCTGGTGGTACAGCGGTACCGGGCTCATGCGGTCGATGGCGATGTCGAGCACAGCCGTACCGTCGGCCGTTTTCCGGCGCCCGGCCTTCATCAGTGGTTGCGGGGGAAGCCCAGGTCGACGCCCGTGGGGGCGTCGGACGGGTCGGGCCAGCGGGTGGTGACGACCTTGCCGCGGGTGTAGAAGTGGGTGCCGTCGTTGCCGTAGATGTGGTGGTCGCCGAAGAGGGAGTCCTTCCAGCCGCCGAAGGAGTGGTAGCCGACGGGGACCGGGATCGGGACGTTCACGCCGACCATGCCTGCCTCGATCTCCAGCTGGAAGCGGCGGGCGGCGCCGCCGTCCCGGGTGAAGATCGCCGTGCCGTTGCCGAACGGCGAGCTGTTGATGAGGGCGACACCCTCCTCGTAGGTGTCGACGCGCAGCACGCAGAGCACCGGGCCGAAGATCTCGTCCTGGTAGGCCTTCGCGCTGGTGGGCACCTTGTCGAGGAGCGAGATGCCGATCCAGTGACCGTTCTCGAAGCCCTCGACCGTGTGGCCGGTGCCGTCGAGCACGACCTCGGCGCCCTCGGCCGCCGCGCCGGTGACGTAGGAGGCCACCTTGTCGCGGTGGACGGCGGTGATCAGCGGGCCCATCTCGGAGGCCGGGTCGTTGCCGGGGCCTATCTTGATCTTCTCGGCGCGCTCGCGGATCTTGTCGACCAGCTCGTCGCCGATCGCGCCGACCGCGACGACCGCGGAGATCGCCATGCAGCGCTCCCCGGCCGAGCCGTAGGCGGCCGACACGGCGGCGTCCGCGGCCGCGTCCAGGTCGGCGTCCGGCAGGACCAGCATGTGGTTCTTGGCGCCGCCCAGGGCCTGGACGCGCTTGCCGTTCGCGGAGGCCGTGGTGTGGATGTAGCGGGCGATCGGCGTCGAGCCGACGAACGAGACGGCCTTGACGTCCGGGTGCTCCAGCAGGCGGTCCACGGCCGCCTTGTCGCCGTGGACGACGTTGAAGACGCCGTCCGGAAGACCGGCCTCCGCGAGCAGCTCGGCGATCTTCAGGGCCGCCGACGGGTCCTTCTCGGACGGCTTCAGCACGAAGGTGTTGCCGCACGCGATGGCGATCGGGAACATCCACATCGGCACCATGGCCGGGAAGTTGAACGGCGTGATGCCCGCGACCACGCCCAGCGGCTGGCGGATGGACGAGACGTCGACCCGGGTGGCGACCTGCGTGGAGAGCTCGCCCTTCAGCTGCACGGTGATCCCGCACGCCAGGTCGACGATCTCCAGGCCGCGCGCGACCTCACCGAGCGCGTCCGAGTGCACCTTGCCGTGCTCGGCGGTGATCAGCTCGGCGATCTCGTCGCGGTGGGCGTCGAGCAGCGCGCGGAACTTGAACAGGATCGTGGTCCGCTTGGCCAGTGAGGACTGGCCCCAGGTCGCGTAGGCGTCCTTCGCGGCGGCGACCGCCGCGTCGACCTCTTCGACGGAGGCGAAGGGAACCTGCTTCTCCTGGTCGCCCGTGGCGGGGTTGTGGACGGGGCCGTAGCGCTCGGACGAACCCTCGCTGGGCTTGCCGTTGATCCAGTGGTGGAGGTTCTTCATCGGGTGCGGGTTTCCTTTCGGACGGCCGGACTCAGGCGTGGTCGCGGCGGCTGTCGAGGGCGGTGTAGAGAGGCAGGCGAGGGTCGACCGGCCGGCCGTCCCAGGTGTCACGAACCCCGGCGTGGTCGGGGTGGTCGCAGATCAGCCAGGCGCGGTCCGCGCCGGGGCCGGCCATGACGTTGAGGTAGTACATGTCGTGACCGGGCGCGGCGACGGAGGGGCCGTGCCAACCGTCGGGCACGAGCACGGTGTCGCCGTCGCGGACCTCGGCCAGGAGATCGGTGTTGCGGCCGTTGCCGGAGGGGGAGACCCTCTGGTAGCCGAGGCCGTCGGCACCACCGGCGATCTCGAAGTAGTAGATCTCCTCCAGCCGGCTCTCGCCCGGACGGTCCTCGTCGTGCTTGTGCGGCGGGAAGGAGGACCAGTTGCCGCCCGGCGTCAGGACTTCGACGGCGATGAGCTTGTCGCACTCGAAGGCCCCTGCGGCAGCGAAGTTGTTGACCTGCCGGCTGTACTGACCGCTGCCGCGCAGTTCGACGGGAACGGCCGATGCGGGCTGGTAGCGGGCGGGCAGACGCCGGTCGCAGCGTGCTCCGGTGAGGGCGAAGCGGCCGCCGCCCCGGGTGGCGAGGGAGACGTGGGCGTCGCGTGGGGTGTATACGAAGTCGGTGACGCCGGTGAAGACGCTCTCCCGTCCGGCCAGCCGGAACGTCTGGCCACCGACGGCGACCGTGCAGGAGCCGGACAGCGGTAGGACGATCCACTCGCTGTCCCCGGTGTCGAAGTCGTGCCAGCCGCCGGGCGGCAGGTCGAGGACGCTCAGACTGGAGAACTCCCAGTCGGCGGTCCGGGGGGTGACGTCAACGGCGTACAAACCGTTTGCGGTCTTGCCCGCGGGCAGGTGGCACCGGTGGTTCTGGCCACGCGGGTCGGGCGAACGGGTCACGGCGTGAGCGTCCTTCGGGTGGTGGTTCACAGCAGACTCACGGCTGTGTCGACTGCGGCCTCCACGCTGCCGAAGGCGGGGTAGAGCAGCGAGCGGCCGACGACCAGACCGTGCACGGTGGGGAGTTGGAGGGCCTTGCGCCACTTCTCGTACGCGGCCTCCTGCTCCTCGGCGGACGGTCCGACGTCGCCGCCCAGCAGGACGGCGGGCAGTGTGGACGCCTCCAGGGCCTGCGCCATGTCGTCGGAGTTGTCGGTCACGGGGAGCTTGAGCCAGGTGTAGGCGGAGGTGCCGCCGAGGCCGGAGGCGATGGCGATGGAGCGGGTGACCGCATCCGCGCTCAGGTCGTTCCTGACGCGCCCGTCGATCCTCCGGGAGATGAACGGCTCGATGAACAGCGGAAGTTGACGCCCGGCCATCGCGTGGACGGCCTGTGCGGTGGACTCCAGGGTGGTCAACGAGCCGGGGTCGTCGTAGTCGATGCGGAGCAGCAGCTTGCCGGCGTCGAAGCGCAGCCGGGCGAGGTCCTCGGGCCGGTGGCCGGTGAAGCGGTCGTCGAGTTCGAAGGAGGCGCCCGCCAGGCCGCCCCGGTTCATCGATCCCATCGCCACCTTGCCCTCGAGGGCGCCGAGGAGCAGCAGGTCTTCGAGGATGTCGGCAGTGCCGAGTACTCCGTCGACGCCGGGTCTCGACAGCGCGGTGCACAGACGCTCCAGGAGGTCGGCGCGCCGAGCCATGGCGTACGGCTGTCCGCCGGCTGCCAGGGCGCCGCGGGCCGGATGATCGGCGGCGATGATCATCAGGCGGCCGCTCGCGCTGAGCAGGGGGCGGCGCGTGCGGCGGCCAGCGGCCTCGGCGACGGCCTCGGGGTGCCGTGCCCGGATCGCCGGGAGGTCGGTGACGCCGATGTTCATGGGATGACCTCTTTCGATAAGGCGTGTGGGGGTCAGCGGCGGGCGAGGAAGTCGCGCAGCTCGTCCTGGGTGGGCATCGCGGAGGAGCAGGCGAGCCGTGAGGCGACGAGGGCGCCGGCCGCGTTCGCGTACCGCATGATCTGTTCCAGGTCCCAGCCCGCCAGGAGGCCGTGGCAGAGCGAACCGCCGAACGCGTCGCCGGCCCCCAGTCCGTTGACGACCTCGACGGGCGTGGGCGGTACCTCGGCGACCGTGCCGTCGCGGTGCACGGCGAGCACGCCCTTCGGGCCTTGCTTCACCACGGCCAGCTCCACGCCGGCGTCAAGGAGCGCCTGGGCACAAGCACGGGGCTCGCGCACGCCGGTCGCGACCTCGCACTCGTCGAGGTTGCCGACGGCGACGGTGGTGTGCCGGAGCGCCTCGGCGTAGTACGGACGGGCCTCTCCCGGGTCCTTGCGGGCTGTGTCATTCCAAAGCTCCGGGCGCCAGTCGAGGTCGAAGACGGTGATGCCCCGCTTGGCCCGTGCTTCGAGGGCGGCCAGCGTGGCGGAGCGGCTGGGCTCCTCGCTCAGGCCGGTGCCGGTGATCCAGAAGACGAGAGTGCTCCGGATGGCGTCCAGGTCGAGTTCCTCGGTCCTGATCTCCAGGTCGGGGGCCTTGGGTCGCCGGTAGAAGTACAGAGGGAAGTCGTCCGGAGGGAAGATCTCGCAGAAGGTGACGGGCGTCGGGTGGTCGGCCACGGGCGACACCCAGCGGTCGTCGACCCCGAACCCCTTGAGTGCCTCGTGCACATACCTGCCGAACGGGTCCTGCCCGGTTCGGGTGATCACGGCGGTGGAACGTCCGAGACGGGCCGCGGCGACCGCGACATTGGTGGCGGAGCCGCCCAGGAACTTGCCGAAGCTCTCGACCCTTTCCAGGGGGACGCCGATCTGGAGAGGGTATATGTCGACGCCCGTTCGACCCATGGTTATTACATCAAAGGAAGCGTTCATTCGCGGATCTCCTGCATGCGGGCGCGCGTCTCCCCGTCGCGGTCAGGAAGGCGAAGGGAAAGGGCCGGGGACGCCGGCCCATTTCAGGTGTAGAGGTCACGCGTAACCAGCGTCAAGCAATTGTTCTGACATCTTGCCTTGATGGATAAATGATGTCATTACAAACGTTGACCTCAGGGTGGCGTGACGGTTCTATCTCGTCATAGGCAACAGCCGTGTTAACGGCATGTGATCCGCAGCGTTCGCTCGATCAGCCGCTTCCCCCTTTCCCCTGCAGCACAGTGAGGTGCCGGAAAGATGGACCGTTCGTCCCACCCCCGCTCCCGCAGAATCGTTCCCGTCGTCGCAGCAGCGGCCGCCGCACTGCTTGTGGCCGGATGCTCCAGCAGTTCCGGAGGAAAGCAGGCCGAAGAGGGCGGGGACGCTGTCTCGGCCGGCAAGGCCAACACTCCCCGCATGACGGTCGCGATGATCACGCACGCGGCCCCTGGCGACACCTTCTGGGACACGATTCGCAAGGGCGCCGAAGCCGCCGCCGCCAAGGACAACGTCAAGCTGATCTACTCCAGCGACCCCAGCGGCCCCAACCAGGCCAACCTGGTCCAGAACGCCATCGACCAGAAGGTCGACGGCATCGCTGTCACTCTCGCCAAGCCGGACGCCATGAAGGCCGTGGTCGCCAAGGCCGAGCAGGCCGGCATCCCCGTCGTCGGCTTCAACGGCGGTGTGGACGCCTGGAAGAAGCAGGGCCTGCTCGAGTACTTCGGCCAGGACGAGTCCATCGCCGGCGAGGCATTCGGCCGCCGGCTCAACGAGGCCGGTGCCAAGCACACCGTCTGCGTGATCATGGAACAGGGGCAGGTGGCCCTGGAGGCCCGTTGCGCCGGCGTGAAGAAGACCTTCCAGGGCGAGACCGACATCCTCAACGTCAACGGCACCGACATGCCGTCGGTGAAGTCGACGATCACCGCCAAGCTCAAGCAGGACAACTCCATCGACTACGTGACGACCCTCGGCGCCCCGTTCGCGATGACCGCCATCCAGTCCATCGCCGACGCGGGCAGCAAGGCCAAGCTCGCCACGTTCGACCTCAACAAGGATCTGGTCGGCGCCGTCAAGTCCGGCAAGATCCAGTGGGCCATCGACCAGCAGCCTTACCTCCAGGGGTACCTGTCGATCGACTCCCTGTGGCTCTACAAGACGAACGGCAACTACAGCGGCGGCGGCGAGGCACCCGTGCTGACCGGGCCGGCCTTCGTCGACAAGTCCAATGTCGACAAGGTCGCCCAGTTCGCAGCGAAGGGCACCCGGTGATGACCATGACCCAGACCACGGCCCCGGCGACGGGCTCCCCGTCGCCGGCCCCGCCGGCCCCTCAGAAGGACGGGCGAACCTCTGAACGGCCGCTGGCCATCCGGCTGTTGGCCCGACCCGAAGTGGGCGTCTTCCTCGGCGCCCTCGCGGTGTACGTCTTCTTCTTCGCCGCAGCGCCGGCGGTCCGTGACGGCAGTTCGATGGCGACGGTGCTCTACCAGTCGTCGACCATCGGCATCATGGCGCTGCCCGTGGCTCTTCTGATGATCGGCGACGAGTTCGACCTGTCGGCCGGCGTCGCGGTGATCACCTCGGCGCTCACCGCGGCCATGCTCAGCTACCAACTGAGCATGAACATCTGGGTCGGCGTGATCGCCGCGCTCCTGGTGTCGCTGGCGGTCGGCTTCCTGAACGGCTGGCTGGTGGTCAAGACCGGGCTGCCCAGCTTCCTGATCACCCTGGGCAGCTTCCTGGTCCTGCAGGGCGTGAACCTCGCCGTCACCAAGCTGGTCACCGGCAATGTGGCGACCGACGACATCAGCGACATGGACGGCTTCGACCAGGCCAAGAAGGTCTTCGCGTCGTCCTTCGACGTCGGAGGCGTCGAGGTGAAGAGCACCATCGTGTGGTGGCTGGTCTTCGCGGCCATCGCCACCTGGGTCCTGCTGCGCACCAAGTACGGCAACTGGATCTTCGCGGTCGGCGGCAACAAGGAGTCGGCGCGGGCCGTCGGTGTCCCGGTGGCCTTCACCAAGATCTCGCTGTTCATGCTGGTCGGCTTCGGTGCCTGGTTCATCGGCATGCACCAGCTGTTCTCCTTCAACACCGTGCAGTCGGGCGAGGGCGTCGGCCAGGAGCTGATCTTCATCTCCGCTGCGGTGATCGGCGGCTGTCTGCTGACCGGCGGCGCCGGCTCGGCGATCGGCCCGGTCTTCGGCGCGTTCATGTTCGGCATGGTCCAGCAGGGCATCGTCTACGCGGGCTGGAACCCCGACTGGTTCAAGGCGTTCCTCGGCGTGATGCTGCTCGGCGCCGTCCTGATCAATCAGTGGGTCCAGCGCACAGCGAGCCGGAGGTGAACGGAATGACAAGCACCAACGAAACCGGCGCTCACGGGGTCTTCCTCAAGGACAGCGTGCCCGAGGGCGAGGACCGTCCCATCGTCCAGCTCCGCAGCGCCGGCAAGTCCTACGGCAACATCCGTGCCCTGCACGGCGTCGACCTCGCCGTCCACCCCAGCCAGGTCACCTGCGTGCTGGGCGACAACGGCGCCGGCAAGTCCACCCTGATCAAAATCATCTCAGGGCTGCACCAGCACACCGAGGGCGAGTTCCTCGTCGACGGCGAGCCGGTGCGCTTCTCCACCCCGCGCGAGGCCCTCGACCGCGGTATCGCCACCGTCTACCAGGACCTGGCCACCGTGCCCCTGATGCCGGTGTGGCGCAACTTCTTCCTCGGCTCCGAGATGACCAAGGGACCCTGGCCGATCCGACGCCTCGACATCGAGAAGATGAAGAAGACCGCGGACCAGGAACTGCGCAACATGGGCATCGTCCTGGACGACCTGGAACAGCCCATCGGTACCCTCTCAGGCGGCCAGCGCCAGTGCGTGGCGATCGCCCGCGCCGTCTACTTCGGCGCCCGCGTCCTGATCCTGGACGAGCCGACCGCCGCCCTCGGCGTCAAGCAGTCCGGTGTCGTGCTGAAGTACGTCGCGGCCGCCCGCGACCGCGGTCTCGGCGTCATCTTCATCACCCACAACCCGCACCACGCCTACATGGTCGGCGACCACTTCAGCGTCCTGCGCCTGGGCACCATGGAACTGTCGGCCGAACGCAGCGAGATCACCCTGGAGGAGCTGACCAACCACATGGCCGGCGGCACCGAACTCGCCGCACTCAAGCACGAGTTGGCCCAGGTCCGCGGCGTCGACGTCGAGGAACTCCCCGAAGAGGACGCCCTTCAGGTCGGCGCCCCCCAGGCCAACTGACCCTCACCAGCACCGGAGACATCACGAACATGCCACCTCAGCGAACACTGGGTGTCGCCGTCGTCGGCACCGGCAAGATGGGCGCGGACCATGTGCGCAGACTCCACGACGTCGTCAGCGGGGCACGCGTGACAGCCGTCGTCGACATCGAGGCGGAGCGCGCCAAGACACTCGCGGACGCCATCGAGGGCTGCACGGCGTACACCGAACCCGCGGCGGCCATGGCAGCTCAGGACGTGGACGCCGTCCTCATCGCTTCCCCGGGGCCCGCCCACGAGGCGGCCCTGCTCGAAGCCCTCGGCCGTGACCTGCCGGTGCTGTGCGAGAAGCCGCTCACCCCCGACGCGGCCTCCGCCCTGCGCGTCCTGGAGGCGGAGCAGCGGCTCGGGCACCAGCGTGTCCAAGTGGGCTTCATGCGGCGGTACGACACCGAATACATGAAGCTGAAGCAGCTCCTCGACAGCGGGGAGCTGGGCCGGGCACTGATGCTGCACCATCGGCACCGGAACCTGTCCATGCCGCCGTGGTTCACCAACGAGATGCTCATCAACGACTCGGTGGTCCATGAGATGGACGTGACACGCTGGCTCCTCGATCAGGAGATCACAGCGGTCACCGTGTACAAGCCGGCCCCGACGTCGCATGCTCCGGAGGGTATGAACGACCCTCAATTCATACTCTTCGAAACCGAGTCGGGTGCCCTGGTCGACGTCGAGATCTTCGGCCACTGCGGCTACGGCTACCAGGTGCACGCCGAAGCGGTCTGCGAGCGGGGCACCGTGCGCATCGGTGACGAGCACGGGCCACGGCTGAGCGCCGCCGGCCACTGGGGCGGACGCATCACACCGGACTACGTCGAGCGGTTCGAGGACGCCTACGACCGTGAGGTCCAGGGCTGGGTGGACGCCACCCGACGCGGGGGGATCACCGGCCCCAGCGTCTGGGACGGCTACGCGGCGGCGGCCGTGTGCGAGGCGGGAGTGCTCTCCCAGCGGGAGGGGCGACGCGTCGAGGTCGAGCTGATCGAGCGACCCGCTTTCTACCAGTAGGCGGTACACAGCAGTTGAGGGCGGTACCCGACGGGTACCGCCCTCTTCCGTTGCCTCTCAGCCGACGGCCGGAAGGACCGTCCGTGGCCGGACCGGGAACCCGGCCGCCCGGTAGCAGCCGTCGATGAGCCGCATGGTGGTCAGCGCGTCGTCGGCGTCGAGCACCAGCGGTGCACCGTGTCGCAGGTGGGCGGCGAAGGCCTCGAGTTGGTAGGTGTACGAGGACCGGCGCCCGAGTTCCTCGGTGCGCTCACCGGCGGCCGTACGCACGACGACCCGGTCGTCCAGATGGGGCTGTACGAAGTTCACCACCGTGGCTTCGCCGCGCGAGCCCACGACGCGGCAACTCATCTGCCAGGTGTCGTGAGCCATGTGACAGCGGGCGCTGCCCGTGGCGCCGCCCGGGAACTCCAGATCGGCGTCCAGCCACTCGTCGACTCCCGAGGCCTGAGCCTTCTCACCGCCGCGTGCGGCGGCCAGCCGGGGCGCCCCACCTGCCCAGGGCGCGAGCATGCGCTGCGCGTGCAGGCTGTAGCACCCGAGGTCCATCAGCGCGCCGCCCGCCAGCGGAAGCGACCACCGTACGTCGCTGTCCGGCGGCGCGGGCATGGCGACCATGGTCTCCACGTGCCGGAGCTCGCCCAACTCCCCGCTGTCCAGCAGCTCGTGCAGGCGCCGGGTGACCGGGTGGAACAGGTAGTGGAAGCCCTCCATGAACACCGTGCCCGCCTTGGCGACGGCCTCGTGGACCTCGGCCGCCTCCGCCGCGTTGCTCGCGGACGGCTTCTCGGTGAGGACGTGCTTGCCGGCCTGGAGGGCGGCCAGGTTCCACGGCCCGTGCAGGCTGTTGGCCAACGGGTTGTAGACGACCTCGATCTCCGGGTCGGCGACAAGGTCGGCATAGGAGCCGACCACACGTTCCACGCCGTGCGTGGCGGCGAAGGCCTCGGCCCGGTCGCGGGCGCGGGCGGCCACCGCGACGAGGCGGTGACCGGTCGCACGGGCCGGCCCGACGATCGACAGCTCGGCGATCCGGGCCGCGCCCAGGACGCCGATCCGCAGTGGCTCGTCCGTCATCCCTTGCGCACCTCGTCGAGTCGTACGGGCCGGTGCTCATGGAGCGAGAGGGTGCACGCTTCGGCGATCCAGCTCGCCTCGATGGCGTCCGCGACCGTGCAGGGGGAGGTACGGGTGCCGGCGACGACTTCGGTGAACGCCGTGAGTTCGGCGCGGTAGGCGGCGGCGAAGCGGTCCATGAAGAAGTCGTGCGGGGTGCCCGCCGGGAAGGTGACACCCGGCTCGACGGAGCGCAGCGGCAGCTTGTCCTCCAGGCCGACCGCGATGCTGTCCTTCATGCCGTGCAACTCCAGCCGCACGTCGTAACCGCGGGCGTTGTGGCGGGAGTTGGAGATGACGGCGATGGCGCCGTCGTCGAGGGTGAGCAGGGCGGACGCCGTGTCGACATCACCCGCCTCACGGATGTACTCCGCGCCCCGGTTGCCGCCGGTCGCGTACACCTCGACCACCTCGCGGCCGGTCACCCAGCGCACGATGTCGAAGTCGTGCACGCTGCAGTCGCGGAAGATGCCGCCGGAGACAGCCACGTAGGCGGGCGGCGGCGGGGCGGGGTCGAGAGTGGTGGACCGTACGGTGTGCAGCTCGCCGAGCTCACCGCTCACCACCGCCCGGCGCGCGGCCACACAGCCCGCGTCGAAACGCCTGTTGTAGCCGATGTGCACCTCGACGCCGCTGCCCTCCACCGCACGCAGCACCTCCAGGCTCTCCTCGACCCCGCGTGCCACGGGCTTCTCGCAGAAGACCGGGATGCCCGCCTTCACGGCGGCGAGGATGAGCTGGGGGTGAGCGTCGGTCGCGGCGGCGATCACGACGCCGTCGACTCCGGCGGCCAGCAGGGCCTCGGGGGAGTCGGCGGCAGTGGCCCCGAAGCGTTCGGTGGCCGTGGCGACGGCCGCGGCCACCGGGTCGGTGACCACCAGGGAGTCCACCGCGGCAAGGCCGGCGAGGGTCTCCATGTGGAAGGCGCCGATGCGGCCCAGTCCCATGATGCCTATACGCATGAGAATCGTGCTCCTTCTGCCCGAGGGCGGTTCAGTCCTGGCCGCCGAAGACGTTCTGGTCCCAGTCGATGACCGAGCCGGTCACCACACCGCTGCGGTCGGAGAGCAGGAAGACGACGAAGTCGGCGATCTCGTCGACCTGCCCGAGCTTGCCCATGGGCTGCGACCGGGCGGCCCTCTCCCGCCAGTCGTCGCCCGCGTCGTGGAAGGCGCGCTGTGTGGCGTCCTCGCCCTCGGTGTCCGTCCAGCCGATGTTGAGGGTGTTGATCCGGATCCGGTCCCAGCGGTGCGCGTGCGCGGCGTTGCGGGTCAGGCCCGCCAGACCGGCCTTGGCCGCGGAGTACGGGGCCAGGTGGGGCGGCCCGCCGTGGGCGCAGTTGGAGCCGATGTTGACGATGGTGCCCGGCGCCTTGCGGGCCGTCATGTCGGCCACCGCCGCCTGCATCGCGAAGAACGGCGCGCGCAGATTGATCGCCATGTGCTGGTCGAACAGTTCCGGCGTGGTGTCCAACAGCGAGCCACGCGTCGTCAGCCCCGCCGCGTTGACGAGACAGTCGATGCGCCCGTGAGCGTCGACGGCCTGTACGGCGCTGTCGCGCGCCTGCGCCGGATCGGAGAGATCCGCCCGCACGAAGCGCGCGCCCGTGTCCGCGGCGAGCTTCTCGCCGACCTCCGCCCGACGGCCGGTGAAGACGACGGTCGCGCCTTCCCGTACGGCCGCCCGCACGATGCCCGCGCCGACGCCCTGGCTGCCGCCGTTGACGAGGACGACTTTGTCCTCAAGAAGTCCCATGAGTGCTGTGTCCTTTTCAGCTCTGGCGGCGCTTGGCGGCCGCCTGCAGTTCCTGGCGCAGTAGCTCGGGGTCCCAGCCCTCGGCGACGGCCTGCCAGACGATGTCCGCCTGGGATCGCGGGGCGAGACCGTCGACCGGCGGGTCGAGGTCGAGGTCGGTGGGGAAGGGGTAGCCCTCGGCGGTGGCCGCGATCACGCGGCGCAGCCAGTCCTCCGAGGCGCCCTCGGACTTGCGGCGCAGCAGCACCGGGAACAGTGCGTTCGCCATCGCCTCGCGGTCCACCGTCTCCATGGCCCGGCCGAAGGCGGAGGAGACCTGCAACAGATTGGCCATGCGCCTGATGTCGGCCGAACGGTTGTGCCCGGCGGCGTGGAAGAGCGCCGGGTTGAAGAAAACCGCGTCGCCCTTCTCCAGCGGGAGCTGGACGCGGTGGGCGTCGAAGTACTCGACGAACCGCGGCAGTCGCCACGCGAGATAACCCGGCTCGAACTTCTGCGAGTGCGGCAGGTACAGCGTCGGGCCGGACTCGACGGGCATGTCGCAGTGGGCCACCGCGCCCTGCAGGGTGAGCACCGGCGAGAGGCGGTGGACGTGCGCCGGGTAGGCGGCGGCGCGCTCCTGGGAGAGGAAGCCAAGGTGGTAGTCGCGGTGGACGTTCTGCGCCGCGCCGCCCGGATTGACCACGTTGACCTGTGAGGTGACCTGGTAGGCGGGGCCGAGCCAGGCCTCGGCGAGCAGCTCCAGGATGTCGTTGGCGTAGTAGTCGGCGAACGCCTCCGGCGCCCGTACAGCCACCTTGTCCAGGGCGTTCCAGACGCGGTCGTTCGCGCCGGGCTTGGCGAAGTGGTCGCCGCGGGCCGCGCCGCTCGCGCGCTCCTCCTCGATCAGTGCGCGGAAGGCCTCGGACGCCGCGTCCACGACGGCCGCGTCGGTGAAGGCGCCCTTGAGGACCACGATGCCGGGCCCGTCAAGCAGAGCCCGGACCAACTCGTCCTGCACGCTCCGACGGCCCTCCGGGGAGGTCACCAGCGAGCGGAGCCGATCGCTGTCGTAGAGCGGGACGTTCTGTTCGACCCGCTCGGCCGAGGGGTGGTCGGCGGGGTCGGTGCGCTGCTCCACGAGTGAGCGGAACGCGTCGAGATCGCAGTCCGCCTCGGTCAACCAAGTCCGCGCTCCCGCGGCTAGGGGTGACATCCGGGTCCTTTCGCAGTCCGTGTATTTCTGCCAGTCTTGAGAACCCGAACCCATCATTCAATGCTTATCAGTGCATCAAAAATCCATCATCGGCTTTTGGGATCAGTCATGCGACACCGCTACCCGATCAGGGAAATCGCCCGGCAGGCCGGACTGAGTACGGCCACGGTCGACCGCGTCCTCAATGAGCGGGGCAACGTGACGGAGAGCACCGTCAGGGAGGTGCACGAAGCCATCAAGGACCTGGACCGCCAGCAGAGCCAGGTCCGGCTCGGGGGCCGCACCTTCATGATCGACATCGTGATGCAGACGCCGGAGCGGTTCTCCACCGCCGTACGGAACGCACTCGAAGCCGAACTGCCGTCCCTGCATCCCGCTCACGTGCGCTCGCGCTTCCACTTCCGGGAGGCCTGCCCTCCCGAGGAGCTGATCGGAACCCTGGACAAGATCGCGAAGCGTGGCACGCAGGGCGTGATCCTCAAGGCCCCCGACGAGCCCGAGATCGCAGCCGCGGTCGGCCGGCTGGTCTCGGCCGGCATCCCCGTCGTCACCCTGGTGACCGACCTGCCCCACAGCGCACGCCTGGCGTACGTCGGCATCGACAACCGCGCGGCCGGCGCCACCGCCGCCTACCTCCTCGGACAGTGGCTGGGCAAGCGGCCCGGCAACGTGCTCACCACCATCAGCCGGGGCTCCTTCCGAGGCGAGGAGGAACGCGAGATGGGCTTCCGCAGCGCGATGCGCCTCGCCGACCCCGGACGATCCCTGGTGGAGGTCACCGACAGCGACGGCCTCGACGCCACCCAGCACGATCTCGTCCTGAAGGCGCTCAAGCGGGACGAGGACATCATCGCCGTCTACTCCGCGGGCGGGGGCAACCTCGCCACCCTCGACGCCTTCGACGCACTCGGGCGGGAGTGCGCGGTGTTCATCGCCCACGACCTCGACCACGACAACACCCGCCTGCTGCGCGAGCGCCGCCTGTCCGCAGTCCTCCACCACGACCTGCGCCAGGACATGCGCCGCGCCTGCCAGATCATCATGCGCGCCCACAAGGCACTCCCCGACGACGGCCCCTCGGGGCCCTCGGCGATCCAGGTGGTCACGCCGTTCAACCTGCCACCAGGTGCTCCGTCCGTGCCGGTCGTCGACTGAAACCCGCTGTGTCCGGTATGGCAGGCCGCTGTGGCGGACCTGTGAGCTGCGCAGACGGACCGTGGGGCCCTCGCGTCATCGGCATTGGTCGCTTCCTGACACGTTCCCGTCGTCCCGGGTCGAGCGCGCGCTGCGCCCGTTCGGCCCGGATCGCGGTGGAGGCCGGCCAGGCGGGGGGCACGGTGTTCGCGCCGCCCCGCCAGCCCGCCGCTCTCCGACGGCGGGCGGCCTCCGTCAGCCGATCCCGGCGCCGGTCACCGAGAGCGCCTCGGTGACCGGCTGGAAGAAGGTCTCACCGCCCGAGGTGCAGTCGCCGCTGCCGCCGGAGGTGAGGCCGATGGCGGTGGAGCCCGAGAAGAGCGAGCCGCCGCTGTCGCCGGGCTCGGCGCAGACGTCGGTCTGGATGAGTCCGTCGACGATGTCACCGTTGCCGTAGTTCACCGTGGCGTCCAGGCCGGTGACCGTGCCGCTGTGCACCTGGGTCGTCGAACCGCTGCGGGTCACCGACTGCCCGACGGTCGCGTCGCCCGCCCGGGTGATGGCCTGCGTGGAGCCGTTGTAGAGGTTGACCTCGCTCGGGTGGGCGACGTCCGAGGTGTACTTGACCAGGCCGAAGTCGTCGCCGGGGAAGCTGGACTGCTCGTTCGTGCCGATCTCGGTGCCGTCGGCGTCCGACCAGGTGGAGATCTCCTCGGTGCAGTGCCCGGCGGTGATGAAGTACGGCTGACCGTCCTTGACCACGTTGAAGCCGAGCGAGCAGCGCCCGCCGGAACCGGTGATCGCGTCACCGCCCGCGACGAAGGGCTTGAACTCCCCCTTCGTCTGCTTGAGTTCGGCCTTGCCACCGAGGGCGTCCACGACCTCGGTCAGCTTCATGAGGGCCGGACCCTTGACCGTACGGTCCGCGGTGACGACGACTCTGTTGGTCGCCGGGTCGGTCGCCCAGGACGTGCCGGGTATGGTCGCGTCCTTCTTGAGCGTCGTACGGGCGTTCGTCAGCTCGGCGAGGGAATTCTCGACGATTCTGGCCTTGGCGCCGGCCGCCTCGACGGTGTGCGCCGCGTCCTCGCCGAGCACGTTGACGACGAGGTGCTCGGCCTTCGCGTCGTAATACGTTCCCGCCGCGTCGGCGCCCAGGTCCACGCCGAGCGTCAAGGCGAGCTTTCCGGCCGCCGTGATCGAGAGAGTGTGGGGCGCCGCGGTCTTCGCGCTCTCGCTCGCGTTCGCAGTCTGGAAGGTCACTCCCGCGGCGACCAGGGCGGCGATACCTGCGCCCGCAACGGCTGCACGCCGCTTGGGTATGCGTCGGTGCTTCAACTCACGTCCTCCTGTGGGGGGCCGGTCGGGGAGGTTGTGGGGACCCCCGGGACCGGAAGATACGTTGGGCGCCCACTATTCCGAGGCTCACAGGGGACATACAAGGTCGACTTCAGGACGCGCGTGCGCCAAGGGGCGTACGCCCCCGGTGCGTTGACCGTGCGTGGTCACACCACGTGGGTTCGCAGTGCAAATACTGAGCGCGAGTGACCGCTGTGCGGTCTGCGAGGTCTAGTCCTGTCCGAATCTCGACCCTTCGGGGTCCGGGTCCGACGGGGGCACGAGGGGCGGCAGTTGCTCCTGCACCGGTTGCTGAGCACCTTCCACCGACCACTGAGGCACGGTCGCCGCTTCCTCGGGCGCCCGCTGACCGGCCGTCGCCTGACCGGCCGTCGCCTGCACGGGCGCCGCCTGCGCGACCGGCTGCTGCGCCCGCTCCAGGAACCGCAGCAGCTCCACCGGGAAGGGCAGCACAAGCGTCGAGTTCTTCTCCGCCGCGACCGCCACCACCGTCTGCAGCAGCCTCAGTTGGAGCACGGCGGGCTGATCGGACATCACCCCGGCGGCCTCCGCCAGCTTCTTCGACGCCTGGAGCTCCGCGTCGGCGTTGATGACCCGCGCCCGCCGCTCACGGTCGGCCTCCGCCTGTCGGGCCATCGACCGTTTCATCGTCTCCGGCAGCGACACGTCCTTGATCTCCACACGGTCGATCTGCACACCCCAGCCCATGGCCGGGCTGTCGATCATCAACTCGAGCCCCTGGTTGAGCTTCTCGCGGTTGGAGAGCAGATCGTCGAGGTCGCTCTTGCCGATGATCGACCGCAGCGAGGTCTGCGCCATCTGGGAAACCGCGAAACGGTAGTCCTCGACCTGGATGACCGCGTCGGCCGCGTCCACCACCTTGAAGTAGACGACCGCGTCCACCCGCACCGTCACGTTGTCCCGGGTGATGCCCTCCTGCCCGGGCACCGGCATCGTCACGATCTGCATGTTGACCTTGCGCAGCCGGTCGACGAAGGGCACCACCATGGTGAACCCGGGACCACGCACCTCCGAACGCAGCCTGCCCAGGCGCAACACCACACCGCGTTCGTACTGTTTGACGACACGGGCCCCGGCCATCACATAGACCAGCCCCACGGACGCGACGGAGACTCCCGCCGCCACCAGCTCCTCGACCATCACGGCCCCCAGGGTCCGAAGTGGTACATCAGGCGTGTACAGCGCGTACAGCGCATACGCGTGTACTTCGACGGTAACTCCGTCACCCGAACAAGGGCGAGCCCCCGCACGCCGGTTGCGTACGGGGGCTCGCCTTCTGCTGGCTGCACGTCAGGTCGTGCGGATACCGATGCGCTGCGTGCCGGTCAGAAGACGCTGACGCCGTAGGCGCTCAGGGCCTCGGTCACCGGCTGGAAGAAGGTCGTACCGCCCGAGGTGCAGTTGCCGCTTCCGCCGGAGGTCAGGCCGTAGGCGATGCCGCCGTTGGAGTACAGCGGGCCGCCGGAGTCGCCGGGCTCGGCGCAGACCGTGGTCTGGATCATGCCGTAGACGATGTCACCGCTGCCGTAGTTGACGGTCGCGTTGAGCGCGGTGACCCGGCCGCTGTGGGTGCCGGTGGTGGAACCGCGACGGTAGACCGTGGTGCCCACGGACGGGGTGGCGGCGCTGGTGATGTCGACGCTGCCGACAGTGCCCGAGATCGAACTCGTGGGGTAACTGGTGGAGTACCTGACGATCCCGTAGTCGTTGGTCGGGAAGCTGGAGCCGGACGTGGCGCCGAGCAGCGTCGTACGACCGGAGTTGGACCACCAGTTACCCGCGCCGTCGGTGCAGTGACCGGCGGTCAGGAAGTAGTACGTGGAGCCGCTGCGGACGTTGAAGCCCTGGGAGCAGCGCCAGCTACTCGCATAGATTGCGTCGCCGCCGGAGATCAGTTTGCTGAACTTGCCCGGGGTGGACTTGATCTGAAGGGCGCCGGCGTTGCTGCCCGCGGCCTGCTTGATCTTCGCGATCTCCGCCTTGGACACGGTGCTGTCGACGGTGACGACGACCTTGCCGGTCTTGGCGTCGGTCGCCCAAGCGGTGCCCGGCACATCCGCCTTGAGCACCGAGGCGCTGGCGCTCTTCAGCTGGGACGTGCTGAACGTCTGTGCGTCGCTCGCGTTGGCGGTGGGGATGGTGACGGCGGCCGCGGCCACGAGTCCGGTGGTCACGGCGATCAACCGGGTCCGTCTCGCTATACCGCTGCGGGGGGTGGTGCGCTTGATCCTCACTTTTCGTTCCTCCCAGGGGGAAGTAGGGGGCCCGCGTGGGGTCGGGGCCCGTGAGGCGCAGCCGAGGGCAGCCCGTCCGGATTCCGGACAAGCCGTGCCCCTGACAAGCGCTGTGGGGGAGTATTCGGCTGCACGGCCGACCGGCGCAAGGGCGCCTTTCGGCCGCGCAACGTTCAACTCGCGTACCACCAGCGGGAGTTGATCACACCCCCACAGCAGACACCGCTAGCGCAGCTTGCGCTCCCCCGCGGCAATGGCCACGGCCACGGTATTCCCGGGAGGCGGGAACGGGCAGATGAAATGGTCGGCGAATGCGCACGGCGGAAGCACGGCCCGGTTGAAGTCCACCGTCGTACGCCCCTCGGCATCGGGAGCCGTGGAGCGCAGGAAACGGAAGCGGTAACTGCTGTCCCCGCTGGTGGAGTCGGCGAGCACCGCCCACAGCGAGCCGTCGCTCTCGACCGACACCTGGAGGGTGAGGTCCGCGCCGTCCAGCGTGAAGGCGAGAACACCACCGAGCCCGAGGCCACGCGTCCGCCCGTCGGCGTTCTCCACGTGTACGGTGCGGCTCTCGCCGTACGGAGTGAAATGCCCCGGCACCGACCAGCGCGGATCGTACGGCGTCGCCTCGATACCCTTGAAGGCCGCCCGCGCCGCGGCGGCGGGGTCGAAGTCGCGCACGCCCCAGACCCCTTCGCGCACGAGGACGACGAAGCGGCGCTCACCGTGTCCCACCCGGGCCAGCGCCGCCGATCCCAGGTCGGCCGTCAGCCGGACCTCGCCGGTGAAGGGCTCTCCGTCCACGCTCAGGCCGTCTTCGGCGGCGGCCGTCAGCACGACGCCCTCCTCCCCCACAACCCACCGTCCGGGGATGTCCGGTAGTCGCCCCTCCGCATGGTCCTCGAGCCAATGCGTGCCTAGGAGAGCCAGCGGCCCGTAGGGCGCGGACACCGTCTCGATGCGGTGCTCGTGCCACTGCTTCCAGTCCTCGTCCGCCGAGGATGCGTCCGTCGTCATGTGATCAACCCTTCCATACGGGCTCCGCCAACCCGAGGTGCGAGCGCAGCGTCGTCCCCGTGTATTCCGTGCGGAAGGCGCCCCGCTCCTGGAGCAGCGGGACCACCCGGTCCACGAACTCGTCGAGTCCGCCGGGGGTCAGATGGGGGACGAGGACGAAACCGTCGGCGGCGCCGGTGCCCACGAATGCGTCGAGCTCGGCGGCGACCGCCTCCGGGGTGCCGATGAAGGACTGCCGCCCGGACGCCTCGATCACGGTCTGCCGGATGGACAGCCCCTTGGCACGGGACAGGGCCCGCCACTTTTCGGCGACCGCGAAGGGATCGGCGATGCGCACGCGCCCCTGCACGAGGTCCGACTCCGGCTCCGGGTCGATGTTGGGAAGGGGCCCGTCCGGGTCGTACGAGGAGAGGTCGACGCCCCAGATCTGCTCCAGCACGAGGATCGCGTTCTGCGGTGAGATCTGCTGCCGGCGGATCCCGGCTGCCCGCTCCTGCGCCTCGGCCGCGGTGTCGCCGAGCACGACGCTCACCCCGGGCATGATCTTCAGGTCCTCGGGTTCGCGCCCGTACTTCGCGAGCCGCCCCTTCACATCGGCGTAGAACTCCCGGCCCGCCTCCAGGGTCCCGTGCCGGGTGAAGATCACGTCCGCCGTGGACGCCGCGAACTCCCGGCCCTCACCCGAGTCGCCGGCCTGGATGACGACGGGGTGACCCTGCGGCGAGCGCGACAGGGTGAACTCGCCCGCGATGTCGAAGTGCCGGCCCCGGTGCGCGAACGGCCTGGGCAGCCCGTCCGGAGTCCAGGAGTCCCACAACTCCCGTGCCGTGGCGACGAATTCGGCGGCGCGCGGGTATCGGTCGGCCCGGTCGAGGAAGCCGCCGCGCCGGAAGTTCTCCCCGGTGAAGGCGTCGCAGGAGGTGACCACGTTCCAGCCTGCCCGGCCGCCGCTGAGGTGGTCCAACGTCGCGAACCTGCGTGCGAGTTCGTACGGCTCGTTGAAGGTCGCGTCGACCGTGGCGGCGAGCCCGATCCGCTCGGTGACGGCGGCGAGTGCGCCCAGGACGGTGAGCGACTCGGGCCGTCCGACGACGTCCAGGTCGTGGACGCGGCCCTTGTGTTCGCGCAGCCGCAGCCCCTCCGCGAGGAAGAAGAAGTCGAACAGCCCGCGCTCGGCGGTGCGGGCGAGATGCTCGAAGGAGGAGAAGTCGATCTGGGACTTCGACCGCGGGTCCGTCCAGACGGTGGTGTTGTTGACGCCCGGGAAGTGCGCGGCGAGATGCATGCGCTTGCGTACGGTCGGTACGGTCATGACGTTCCCCCTGTCACGGCGTACCGGTTGGCGGGCCGGGCCAGCCGCAGGTGCTCCCTGAGCGTGCTGCCCGGATAGAAGGTGCGGAACAGACCGCGGTGCTGGAGCAGCGCCACCGTTCCGTTCACGAGCCGCTCCAGGTCACGGCGCGGCTCGACCGGGGTGAGGTGGAAGCCGTCGACGGCCTCGGACTCGTGCCAGGCGCCGATCAGCTCGGCCAGGCCGACAGGGCCGCCCCGGTACAGCGGGCCCTGCGCGGTCTGCCGGGGACCACCGCCGCCGTGACCGGGCTCGGCCGCCTGCTCGCCGCCGCCGAGATCGACGGTGAGCCCGCCGAGAACACACAGGGCATCGGGGTCGCGTCCGAACTCCTTTGCCGCTTCCCGCAGTTCGACCCTGAGTGCACGGGCCTGCGCGGGTCCCGCGACCCGGACGAGCGCCACATCGGCATACCGGGCGGCGGTCCGCCGGGCGGGTTTCTCGGTGGCGTCGACGATCCGGACCGGGTGCCCCTGCGGGGGCCGCGGCACGATCGAGGGGCCCTTGACGGAGAAGGTGGCGCCCTCGAAGTCGACGTAATGCAGCTTCTCCCGGTCGATGAAGCGGCCGGTCGCCTCATCGCGTATCTCGGCGCCGTCCTCCCAGCTGTCCCAGAGCCGGGCGGCCACGTCGGCGACCTCGCCGGCCTCCCGCCACAGCGCGTCGGCGGGGGCCGCGTGCCGACGGCCGAAGAGCCGGGCCTCGCCCTCGGTCGTCGACACGTCCAGCTGCCAGCCGGCCCGGCCGCGGCTGACCCAGTCGAGGGTCGCCACGGCCGCCTGGACGTGGAAGGGCTCGGTGTGCGTCGTGGTCACGGTCGGCGCCAGACCGATCCGGCGGGTGGCGGGCGCGATGCGGGCGAGCACGGTGAGCGCGTCGGGCCCGGGGCGCGCGAAGGTGTCGCCGAGCGTCACGAAGTCGAGCGCGCCACGCTCCGCGAGCTGTGCCGACTCGATGTACGAGGCGGCGTCGAAGGCCGCCGGTTGATCGAGGGCGGCGGCCAGGTGCAGCAGCCCCCGGCCGTGCGGTGCGGTCATGTGGGGTGAACCCTTTCTGGGGGAGCTCAGAGGAGATTCTGGGGGGACCTCAGGAGAAAATCTGGGGGGGAACGCTCAGAGGAGACCGGGGTCGAGTTCAGAGGGAAGCGGGGGGAGTTCAGAGGACTTTGGACAAGCTCAGAGGACCTTGGAGAGGAACGCCCGGGTGCGTTCATGCCGCGGCCGGTCCAGTACGTCACCGGGCGCGCCCCGCTCCACGATGCGCCCTTCGTCCATGAAGACCACCGTGTCGGCGACCTCGCGGGCGAAGCCGATCTCGTGCGTGACGACGATCATCGTGGTGCCCTGGTGGGCCAAGTCCTTGATGACGTCGAGGACTTCACCGACCAGCTCGGGGTCGAGCGCCGAGGTCGGCTCGTCGAAGAGCAGCAGCTTCGGCTCCAGGGCGAGCGCTCGGGCGATGGCGACGCTCCCCCAGTGCCTGAAGGGCCTGGGGGTACCCCCAGCTGCTGCCCGCCGGAGAGTTGCTTCGGGTAGGCGTCGGCCTTGTCGGTGAGCCCGACCCGGTCGAGCAGCCTGCGCGCCGCTTCGACGGTGTCCTTGCGCGGGCGTTTCAGCGCGGAGACCGGCGCCTCCACGATGTTGTCCAGCACGGTGAGGTGCGGGAACAGGTTGAAGTTCTGGAAGACGAAGCCGATCCGGGTGCGCTGCTTGAGGATCTCGCGCTCGCGCAGTTCGTACAACTTGTCCCCCAAGCGCCGGTAGCCGACCAGCGAGCCGTCCACGCTGATCCGGCCCCGGTCCACCTTCTCCAGGTGGTTGATGGTGCGCAGCAGCGTGGATTTGCCGGAGCCGGAGGGCCCCAGGACGACCGTGACCTCGCCGGCCCGCACCTCCAGGTCGACGCCCTTGAGCACCTCCAGCGCGCCGAAGCTCTTGTACCCGGCCTTGATGTCGACCATGACGCTCATCGCGGGGACTCCTTCATACCGTTTCGGTGAAAACTGGGCTCGCGGCTGCGACGCAAGAGGCGTCACGCGGCCGTACGACAGGCGAGCGCGCGCAGGAACGACAGCGCGGCCCGTGCCGTCGCGTCGTTCTGCCGGAACGCCGGGCCGCCGGTACGGGGCCGGGTGAACGCGCCCGAGCCCCGGGCATCGGTGTGCGGACCGAGCGCGAAGCGCCGGGGGTGCGGGGTGCCGGAGCGGTCCAGGACGCGACCGTCCGCGGGGTCGACGGCCAGCAGCCCTTCCGGGGTCCCGGCGGCCCCCTCGGCGTACAGCTCGCGCAGCAGCGTGTCGCGGGTGCGCTCGACCGTGGGGTGCGGCAGCCGGGCTTCGACGAGCGCGCGGGCCTCGATCGTCACGCCGGGCACGGTGGCACTGCCCGCCCGGAAGACCCCGTCCTCGGCGGTGACCGTCATGTCCGCGCCCACGAACTTCAGGATCCCGGCCCGCGACAGGGCAAGCATCTGCCGCAGCCGCGGTCCGGGCGGCCCCGACGCGAGAAAGCTGAAGAAGCCGTGCCACCAGGAGCCGATGTCGCCGAGCCGGACCAGTTGGCCGTAGACGGAGAGCAGTCCGAGGAAGACGGCCAGGTCCGGGCTGTGTGAAGGATCGTGACGTCGTCTCAGATCGTCCTCGATGTACCCGCGCAGTCCGCTCTGGAGTTCCTCGTACGAGGTGTGGCGCACCCCGTCCAGCGGCCGGTCCAGCGCGGCGAGGTCGAGCCGGTCGGCGGGGTCGGGCACGGCGGCCGCCACCAGGGCCTGGATCTCGGCGCCGCCGTCGGCCGCCGCGTACTTCTCCTCGAAGTCCGTCCAGGCGATCCGGGTCCGCTCGGGGTGCGCGGCGAACAATCGGTGGTAGTGCGCGAACCCCAACTCCTTCTCGACCAGCGGCCACACGTCCCGCCGGAAGTCGAAACCGTCCGTGCGCGCGAGCAGCCCGTCGACCTCGCCCGGCCCGAAGAACCGGGGCAGTGGCGGCCGTTCGCCCACCCAGTCGTAGTCGATCTTGGAGTGGTAGGGAACGCCGCGCCGGGAGCCGACGTACAGCACGGGCTCACGCCCGGACGGGAGGTACCTCTCCCCCTCATGGCGCCCGCCGCGCCCCTCCGTGAGCAGCACCATCAGGTCGACGAAGGCGAGGCCGAAGCCGCGCACCAGTACCGGTTCGCCGGGCGCGAGGGCGGACAGGTCGCTGTCGGCGGTGAAGTCCGGCGGCAGGTGGACGAGGTCGTTTTCGCGCGCGTACGCGGCCACATCGCGCTGTTCGTCATCGAGTTCGGCGTCGAGATGGCCGAGCGTGAGGACGACGAGATCGGCGAGGAGCGGTCGCGTACGGCCCTCCAGCCAGACCCGCTGACGGTCCTCGCGCGGGCCGCCGACCCGCAGGGCGCGGCGCGCGTGGTGCCGGACCGTGATGCCCGGCGGCAGGGCGGCCACCGTCCGTTCGTACACCCAGCGCAGGTAGGCGCCCTGCCGCTGCCGGTCGGCGAAGGTACGCTCGTCGAGCTGCGCCCATTCGTGCAGCGTCGGGCCTTCGCGGACCGGGCCGGCCATGTCCACCGTCTCGTCGGTGAACATGGTGACGTCCTCGGCCTGCGAGTTCATCCACAGCAGCGGCGACTGCTCCTCGCGCCAGATGCGTCCAGCGCCCACCGGATACGGGTCGACGAGATGGATGTCGAGACCTGAACCGGCGTACAGCTCGGGCGCGTTGGCGGCAATCCGCTCCAGGAGACCGGTCCCCCGCGGCCCTGCCCCCACGATCACCAGCGACGGGCGTCCGGTACTCATCGGGTGCGCTCCGAACCGCGCGCGTAGTGCCGCTCGACGTAGTACTGGCCGACGCTGAGGACGGAGGTGACGACGACGTACCAGAGTGTGGCCACCATCAGCAGCGGAATGACCTGGTAGGTACGGTGGTACACGAGCTGCACGGAGTAGAGCAGGTCCTGCACGGCGATGACGCTGACGATGGAGGTGCCCTTGAGGGTGCCGATCAGCATGTTCCCGGCGGGCGGCACGATGGAGCGCATGGCCTGCGGCAGCACGATCTTCCACCAGCGGCGCCACTGGCTCAGGCCCAGCGCCTGCGCGGCCTCGATCTGGCCGCGGTCGACGGCGAGGATGCCGCCGCGCACCACCTCGGCCGCGTAGGCGGCCTCGTGCAGCGTGAGGCCGATGATGGCGACGGTGACCGGGCCGAGCAGGTTCACCGTCTTCACGCCGAGGATCTGCGGGTACAGCACCCCGATGTTGAACCAGAACAGCAGCTGCACCAGGATCGGCATCGACCGGAACAGCCAGACGTATCCCCAACTGACCGCCCGCAGCACGGGGTTGGCGGAGAGTCGGCACGCGGCGAGCAGCGTACCCAGCGCGAAGCCGAGCGCCATCACGACCGCGGTCAGCCAGAGGGTGAGCCACAGGCCGCGCAGCACGGCGGCCGAGGTGAAGTAGTCGGCGACGACGCCCCATTGGAACGCGTCATTGCGCGCTACGGAGTTGACGGCGAACCCGAGCAGGATGAGGACGACGACGGCGGCCGTCCACTGACCGAGACGGCGCCGCGGGACGATGCGGGGCGGCGTGGCGTCTTCCGGTGCGGCCGCGGTGACCTTGGTGAGGGTGTCGGATGACATGCAAAGGCTCCGTGATGCGTCGAGTCGAACACACGGGTGCCTTCACACAGGGCGCCACGAGGACGCCGTACGGCCGAGCCCCTCAGCAGGGCCGTCCGTCGAGACTACGGGGCCGTTTCCCCTCACTGTCAAGGCTGTCCATACTGTGAGCCGTACGTCTCAAGCCAGTTGACGGGGAAACGGATGCCTGTTCCACTTATGCGCATGCATTCGCAGCAGTGGCTGGTCACGCGCTCCCACATCGACTTCGGTCGCGTGTGGTCCGCATCCTGTTGAGCTGACCTCCGGCGCCCTCTCCGACGGGCGCCTTCTGCGTTTTTCCGGCGCTCGGGCGCCGTTGCCCACGCCTTCACACGCGCACCCCTCCCCTCGCGCTTCCTCACCTTCTGCTGCCCAGGAGACCGCTCACCATGCGAACGACCACGCGTACTCACCATCGGCATTTTGCCCCGTTTGCCCTGATCACGTCGGTGACCCTGCTCCTCGCGGCGTGCGGCTCCGGCTCGAACGACTCCACCGGTGGTACCGCCCAGGCCGCGGCCAAGAGCGACGACGGCATCCCCACCACGGATGTCGTCTCCGCCATCAAGAAGGACGCGGCCGCGGCCGGGCTGCTGCCGTCCGGGGTGCGGAGCCTCACCGTCGCGGTCAGTGTCGGCGGTACGCCGCCCGGCACCGCGTACCTGTCCGACGGCAAGACGCTGACCGGCCAGGACCTCGACTTCACTAACGCCGTCGGCAACGTGCTCGGCATCGAGCTCAGGACGGAACAGGCCTCCTTCGAGGCGATCCTGCCGGCGCTCGACAGCGGCAAGTACGACTTCGGGGCCAGCAACTTCGGCGTGACCGACGAGCGCCGCAAGGTGATCGACTTCGTCACCTACATCAATGACGGCCAGGGCTTCGCCACCCGCGCGGACAGCAAGCTGTCGAAGATCACCGATCTGAAGCAGCTGTGCGGGCTGAACGTCGCGACCGGCGCGGGCACGACCTTCGAGGCGACGCTGGAGGAAAACAAGAAGGTCTGCACCGACGCCGGCGAGAAGGCGTATCAGGTGCAGACGTACAGCGAGCAGGGCGCGATCTGGTCCTCGCTGCAACAGGGCCGCAGCGACATCGTGATGAGCACGATCAACGGACTGCGCTACGCCGTCGCCCACCAGCAGGGCGTCAAGTTCCTCAACGAGTACCACCGCCTCGACGTCGGCTTCGCCTTCAAGAAGGGCACCAAGCTTGCGCCGGCCTTCCAGGCCGCGGTGAACAAGCTCATCGCCGACGGCACCTACGCGAAGATCCTGAAGAAGTGGGGCACGACGGGTTCAGCGATCACGAAGTCCCAGATCTCCCCACCGGAGCTGAAGGACTGAGGGCTCTCCCGCAGCCAACGAACCGACACAAGGCCCGTCAGAGCCCACAGTCACTTTCCTTGTCCTCCACGGCGTCCAGGAGATGCGCGAGCCGCCCGACGAGCCGCCCGGCCTCGGCGAGCGGCTCTGCGTTTCCGGGGCGCCCGGCCAGAACCGCGGACACGACCCCGCCGTCCGCCGCCGCCCTCCCGGAGCTCGGCCTGAGCCTCAGTCAAAACCGGTACGAGCAGCCCTTCCTCATGGGTGAAAACCCGAGCGAACCGCCCGTGATCCCCGCGGAGCGCGAGGCACAGCCCGCGCAGACGCGCCATCCACTGGGCCTTGAGCCCTTCACCGAGGCGATGCGATGACCGCAGGGCCGCACGATTCCGAACACGACACTCCCCCGTACCTCGTACGGCGTTGAGCCGCGGCATCGTACCGACCCCCTCGTTCACCCGTACGCCCCACCCATCACCCGAACACCGTCGAGAATCATATTTCACTCTTAGTCAGCAGCTGTACGCAGCAAGTCCCTTGGGGCACGCGGGCTCTCGACGAATTCGCTGTGCACCAGTACCGTCACGAAACCCCCGCGCGGCGTCTATCCACTTGGCGCGACATCCGCATCATGGACGACCATGGGGATGCGGAAAGCAAGAAAGACCGCTGTGAGAGGAGGCGTCCATGGGATCGGTGCGCAAGGCGAGTGCCTGGCTTGGCCTCGTCGACGACAACGATGACGAGCGTTACTACGACGACGACAACTACGCCGAGGGACAGGACTCGGGCGATGCCTGGGTCACCGACCCGCGTGTGAAGGTCGCGTCCGAGACGGCGGAAGAGACAGGCCGCCGGATCGGCACGGTCACCCCGGACAGCTTCCGGGACGCACGCGGCATCGGCGAGCTCTTCCGGGACGGCGTCCCGGTCATCATCAACCTCACGGCCATGGAGCCCGCCGACGCCAAGCGCGTGGTGGACTTCGCGGCCGGTCTGACCTTCGGCCTGCGCGGCACCATCGAGCGGGTCGCCACCCGAGTCTTTCTACTGACTCCCGCCAACACCGAGATCGTCAGCGGCGAGGCCGCCGGCCGTCAGACGGGCGGGTTCTTCAACCAGAGCTGAGGCAGGGCCGCTCACCGGCCCTGCTCTCCGCGCTCGGCTCACCGGAAGGCGTCGAGTCCGGTGAGCGCCTTGCCCAGCACGAGCTGATGCATCTCGACGGTGCCTTCGTAGGTCAGCACCGACTCGAGATTCGTGGCGTGCCGCATCACCGGGTATTCGAGCGAGATCCCGTTGGCGCCGAGGATGGTACGGGCGGTCCGGCAGATCTCGATCGCCTCCCGTACGTTGTTGAGCTTGCCGAAACTGACCTGCTCGGGACGGAGCCGTCCCGCGTCCATACGTCGCCCCAGGTGATGGGCGAGCAGAATCCCCTTGTGCAGTTCGACCGCCATGTCGGCGAGCTTGGCCTGGGTGAGCTGGAAGCCGCCGATGGGCCGCCCGAACTGCTCACGCGTCTTGGCGTACGCGACAGCGGCCTCGAAACTGGCCCGCGCGGCGCCCATCGCGCCCCACACGATCCCGTACCGAGCGTGCGAAAGACAGCTGAGCGGGCCCTTGAGCCCGCTGACCTCGGGCAGCACGGCAGCGGCGGGCAGCCGTACGTCATCGAGGATCAGCTCACTGGTGACGCTGGCCCGCAGCGACCACTTGTGCTTGATCTCCGGCGCGGAGAACCCGGCCGTGTCGGTGGGCACGACGAACCCGCGAATCCCGTCGTCGGTCTGCGCCCACACGACGGCGACCCCGGCCACCGACCCGTTGGTGATCCACATCTTCCGCCCGTTCAGGACCCAGTCCCCGCCGTCGCGCTTGGCGTACGTCCGCATGGCGCCCGGGTCGGATCCGTGGTCGGGCTCGGTCAGCCCGAAGCATCCGATGACGTCACCGGCGGCCATGCGGGGCAACCACTCCCGCTTCTGCTCCTCGCTCCCGAACCGATGAATCGCGTACATGGCGAGCGACCCCTGCACGGAAACGAGGGACCGGATCCCGGAGTCGGCGGCCTCGAGCTCCAGACAGGCGAGCCCGTACTGCACGGCACTGGCCCCGGCGCACCCGTATCCCTCGAGCGACATCCCGAGCGCCCCGATCCCGCCCAGCTCCCGCGCCAGCTCCCGGATCCCGGGCAGCTCGCCCTTCTCGTACCACTCGGCGACGTACGGCAGCACACGCTCCGCGGCCCAGGCCCGCACGGTGTCCCTGATCGCCAGGTCCTCCGCGTCCAGCAGGTCGTCGATGCCGAGGGGGTCGGCGGGGTCGAAGGACGGGAGCTTCGAGGACGCGGGCATGACAGAACCTCCGGCACGCTAAAACTAGCGGTGTTAGTCACAACTTCGCCGCCGACGCTACGACGCAGTCTCCCGCACGTCCAGTACCTCTCGGAGGTGCGGGTTGCAGGCCCTCGGCATTCGAACACGTAGCCGCCCACGGCGCATCACCCCCGCAGGAGACGAGCACTTGTCGACGAACCCGAAACGGACGGTGCGCGGGTGGGAGAACTACACAGACACGCGGGACTCCGCGACGTCCCGAGGCGCCGGAATAGCGGCAGGCGCCCCACACTCCATCACCCGCGGCAACCGCAACGCCATCGCCGCCCCCAACAGCAACAACCCCGCGCTGACCAGCAACGTCACATGCAGCCCGTGCACGAAGGAGTCCCGAGCCGCATGCCGTAGGGCCTCCCCCCGAGCCCCGCCCAGCCGCGCAGCGACGTCGTACGCCTCCCCCAGCGAGTGCCCCGCCGCCGCGGAATCGCCCGCCGGAACCCCTCGAACGGACGACAGCCCCGGCGCGTACGCCGCGTTCATCACACTTCCCAGGAGCGCGATCCCGATCCCGGCACCCAGTTGGTACGAGGTCTCACCGATCGCCGCGGCCCCACCCGCCTGTGCGGGCGGCGCCTCGCTCAGCATCGACTCGTACGCCCCGAAGAGCGTCGTCTCCAGCCCGAACCCCAGCAGCAGGAACCCGAAGAGCAGCAGCCAGGTGTTGTCGTCCTTGCCCATCGCGGTGAGCGCGACCACCGCGGCCGCGGTGAGGCAGAACCCGGCGCTGACCATCGCGCGCGGCCCGAACCGCCGCAGCATCTGCGCGCCCGCGAGCCCCGCGGCCATCGCCGCGAAGGTGAGTGGCAGCAGCCGCAGCCCGGTCTCCAGCGGTGACAGCCCGAGCACCAGCTGCAAGTACTGCGCGGCGATCAGCTCGAGCCCGACGAGGGCGAGCATGGCCAGCACGATGCACCCCACCGACGTACTGAACGCGGGCCGCGAGAACATCCGCAGATCCACCAGCGGATGCGCGCGCCGCCGCTGCCGCCGTACGAAGCCGGCCATCAGCGCACCGCCCACGAGCAGCGGCGCCAGCGTCAACGGACCGAACGGCGCTTCGCCGCCACCGAGCCGTTTCACTCCGAGCACGAGCCCGAAGAGCCCGGCGGCGGCCATCAGAGCGCCCACCACGTCCCAGGGACCATTGCGGTCGCCGCGCGACTCGGGCAGCAGCAGCCGCCCGATCGGCAGGCTGATGAGCATCAGCGGAATGTTGATGAAGAAGACGGACCCCCACCAGAAGTGCTCCAGCAAGAACCCGCCCAGCAAGGGCCCCACGGCCGCGCCGACCGCGGCGACCGCGCTCCAGATCCCGATCGCGAGCGCCCGCTCCCGCCGGTCGGGAAAGACCTGGCGCAGGATCGACAGCGTCGCGGGCATGATCATCGCGCCGCCGACGCCGAGCAGGGCACGGGCCGCGATCAGGACCTGGGCGTTGTCGGCGAGCGCGGCAATCCCCGAAGCGACGCCGAAAAGCGCGTATCCCAGAAGGAGGACCCGTCTGCGGCCGACCCGGTCGCCGAGCGTGCCGAAGAGGATCAGCAGCGAGGCGCAGACGAGCGGGTAGACGTCGACGATCCAGAGCAGCTCCATCGCACCGGGCTTGAGGTCCTCGGTGACGGCGGGCACCGCGACATGCAGCACGGTGGCGTCGAGGGCGACCAGCAGGAGACTGACGCAGAGGACGACGAGGACGACCCAGCGGTTGGCACCGGCCCCGGCCTCCCGACGGCACCGCGCAGCGGCCGTGGTCGTCCCGGACATGTACGTACCTCCCAGATGTTCCCTCGCGTTCGGCGGATCCGCTGGGTGGGGACTCCCTGCGGCTGCGGCCCGGAAGATGAAGGACGAGGAGCGGTGTCCCGGGCGCACGCAACAAAGGCGAGTGAGCGGCCAGCGTACGCGAGTTCCCGTCGATGACGGGTGGCGGACCTCTCACGTTCTCCTCGCCGGGCGTGTGGCGTGCGCCACGCTTCCTCTGGTCCACCACGCACCGCGTGACCGGCCGGTTCCGTGCACCGTCGATAATCGAGCGCGTGACCGATCTTGAGACGCCCGTCGTGACGCCGCCCCGCGGGGGCGCCCTGCGTCGCGCCGCGCCCGCCCTCCTCGGGTACGTGGGCGTCCGCGCCCTCGGCCTGATCGTCCTCGCCCTGTGGAGCGCGGCGAACGACAAGCGCGCCCACCAGTTGCTGACGGCTCGCTGGGACTCCCTCTGGTACACCCGGGTCGCCGAGTTCGGCTACGGCTGGGAGGTCCGGCTGCCGAACGGCGACGTGCACTCGAACCTCGCGTTCTTCCCGCTGCTGCCCTGGCTGGAGCGGCTCGTCTCGGCGCTCACTCCGCTGTCGTACGCCGATGCGGGCCTGCTGGTCAGCACGCTCGCCTCCCTCGCCGCGGCCTGGGGGATCTTCGCGGTCGCGGACCAGGTGTACGGACCCCGCGTCGGCGTCTGCGCCGTGCTCGTGTGGGCGGTGCTGCCCGTCGGCATCGTGCAGTCGATGGCGTACAGCGAGTCCTTGTTCACGGCGCTCGCCGCCTGGTCGCTCTACGCGGTGCTGACCGGCCGCTGGGTCACGGCGGGTGTACTCGCCTCACTCGCCGGGCTGACCCGACCGGTGGGAGCCGCGGTGGTGGCGGCCGTGTGGGTGACAGCGATCGCCTCGTTCGTGCGGGAGCGGAGCGCGCCACCCGCGGACCGCGCCCCCGTGTGGCGACGCGCCCTCGGCATGCTCCTCGCGCCACTCGGCGCCGCCGGCTACGTCCTGTGGGTCGGCCACCGCACCGGAAAGGGGATGCTGGGCTATCTGGACATCCAGGCGCAGTGGGGCAACGGCTTCGACGGCGGATACGCCTTCGCCCGCTTCGTCGGCGCCAAGTTCACGTCGTTCCCCTCGGCCCTGGCCGGCGTGGGGCTGATCGTCGGGGTCGCCCTGGTGATCTGGCTGTATGTGACCTGCGTACGGCAGGCGCAGCCGCTGCCCCTCGTGGTGTACGCGGGGATCGTCACCGCGCTCGCCCTGTGCGCGTCGGGCTACTTCGGCTCGAAGCCGCGCCTCCTGCTGCCCGCCTTCCCTCTGCTGCTGCCCCTCGCACTGGCCCTGGCCCGGCTGCGTATGTCCAGGTCAGCGCTGATCCTCGGCGGCGTGGCGGCGGCTTCGGCGGTCTACGGGGCCTTTTGGCTGAACGGCTCGGGACCGCCGTGATCAACTCCTCGGTGCCCCGTGAGCGGACGGTGAGCGGACGGAAAACTCCACGCCAGGACCCGGTGAACGAATTCAAAAGGGCGATAAAACCGAAGCCTCCGACCGATCAATGGAATTGAAGGGATCACGCGCCGAAGATTAGAGAATCATTGGAAATAAACATCGCCCTGAGAGGAATCCCACATCACATCGTCATCACAAAGCGAGTGATTGGGCCTGGAACACAGCTCACTCGCTGTAACGTCGATTGAGTGCGTACCGAAGGAAACCTCACCCGTCTGGACCGGGTCTTCGCCCGGCTGGACCGTGAGCCGGAACGGCCGGCCCACATCGATGTGCCGAAGATGAGCCGGCACAGGGTTGTGCTCTTCGCAGCAACCCTGGCCTTTTACGTGGCCATCGTGTGGGCCGTGGCGATCACGTCGTGGCTGGTCCGGTTGGACTGGCAGGTCATGTTCTTCCGGCCTTACCAGCAGTGGCCGTCGATCCACGCGTTCCTCGACTACTACGTGGTGCTGGGCCAGCGCGGCCCCACCGCGGTGATGGTCGCCGCCTGGCTGGGCTGGCGCGCCTGGCGGCAGCACACCCTGCGACCTCTGCTCACGCTGGGTGCCTCCATCCTGCTGCTGAACATCACGGTCGGCGCCGCCAAGCTCGGCATGGGCCGTCTCGGCCCGCACTACGCCATCACCATCGGCTCGAACGAGATGGGTCTGGGCGGCGATATATTTCCCTCGGGCCACACCGCGAATGCCGTCGTGACCTGGGGCATCCTGGCCTATCTGGCCTCGACCCCGCGGGCCAGGCGCTGGCTCTCCGCCCTGTCCGCCGTGACCTCGCTCGGCGTCGGCCTCACCACCGTCTACCTCGGTACACACTGGTTGAGTGACGTGGTGCTGGGCTGGGCCGCGGGTCTGCTGATCCTGCTGGCGCTGCCCTGGTGCGAGCCGCTGATCGCCCGTGCCGAGGCCGGGATCTTCACGCTGCGCGACACCTGGCGCGCCCGTCGCGGCCTCGGGGCACCCGCCCCGGCCGCCCCTCCGGCCCACGCTCCGGTGAGCACACCCGTCCTGGTCAAGCAGTCCACCGTCGCGGAGGAGGAGGTTCCCGCGCACGAGGCGGCGGCCGCCGCCCGCTCGCCCCGAGCGCCCGTCTACCTGGCCCCCGGGCCGCACACGGCCCGCTCGGAGCGCACCCCGGTCACCCCGGTCGGCAGCCGCCGCCCGCCGCACTCGGACCGCACGCCGCGCACCACCACCACAACTTCGGCGCGACCCCTGGCAGGCGGCTGAGACGCAGGTCAGCGGGCCGGTACGCACCCACCGCCCCGCACGACGAAGGCCCCCGGCTCCCACAGGAGCAGGGGGCCTTCGCGCATGCCGCAGGCCGCGCCGTCAGCCCTTCCAGCAACGGGCCACCCGGCCGCCGGCGACCTCGAAATTCAGCCGCCCCACGCGGTACTCCATGGTGATGATCGCGCCGGGCGGCAGCGAGCGCACCGAGGACCAGCCGTGCTCCCGGGCACGGTTCTCGGCGCTCCTCGCCTCCAGTCCGACATAACTCTCAGGACTGTCCTCGGGCTCTGCGGGAGGGGTGGGAATGGGTGCCATGACCGCCACGTTAGGCGGCCCGCCGCGGGCGGGGAAGCCCTGCCCCGTCCCCTTCGTCACCGGTCCCTCTCCGGTCACACTTCTGTCACAGGATCACGACACGCGTGTCGGCCGAACTCCGTCACACGTACGAGGGGTTCTGTACGTGTCACGCACTCCTTCGAACGTAATTCGGGACTATCTTGACGCCGTCCTGAATAAACCGATGGAAAGTGCGGAGACCGTCGTACGGCGATGCGTTTCCCAAGCAATCCATTCCGATTCGGGGCATGTCGCTGAAGCCGACACCGCATAGGAAATGCACGGTTCCCGCACAGAACCCCCGCACACCCTCTGTCGGAGCACGGGGCAACGCGCACATCGTGGCGTGAGCTTCGGGCAGGCCCACGGCGCGACGGCGAAGGGGCGAAGGGGCGAAGCAATGGGGACGGACACCGCGCAGGCGACGGCGCGACCCGTACGCACGGGGCGGCCGGGACGACTGGTCGTGGACTGGCTCACCACCACCGACCACAAGAAGATCGGCCACCTCTACCTGATCACGTCGTTCGCCTTCTTCCTGATCGGTGGCGTGATGGCGCTGCTGATGCGCGCCGAGCTCGCCCGGCCCGGCCTGCAGATCATGGACAACAACCAGTTCAACCAGCTGTTCACGATGCACGGCACGATCATGCTGCTGCTTTTCGCGACCCCGACCTTCGCCGGGTTCGCCAACGAGATCATGCCGCTGCAGATCGGCTCCCCGGACGTGGCCTTCCCGCGGCTGAACATGCTCTCGTACTGGCTGTTCCTCTTCGGCGGCCTGATCGTCCTCGGCTCGCTGCTGGTGCCCGGCGGCCCCGCCGCCTTCGGCTGGTTCGCCTACGCGCCGCTCAACAGCCTGGAGCGCTCACCCGGCATCGGCGCCGACATGTGGATCATGGGCCTTGCGCTGGCCGGCTTCGGCACGATCCTCGGCGCGGTCAACTTCATCACGACCATCATCGGGATGCGCGCCCCCGGCATGACGATGTTCCGGCTGCCGATCTTCACCTGGAACACCCTCTTCACCTCGATGCTCATCCTCTTCGCGTTCCCGGTGCTCGCGGCAACGCTGCTGGTCCTCGAGTCGGACCGGCGGTTCGGATCGGTGGTGTTCGACGCGACCAACGGCGGTGCGCTGCTGTGGCAGCACCTGTTCTGGTTCTTCGGGCATCCCGAGGTCTACATCATCGCGCTGCCGTTCTTCGGAATCATCACGGAGATCCTCCCGGTCTTCAGCCGGAAGCCGGTCTTCGGTTATCTGACGCTGGTCGGCGCGACGATGGCCATCACCGGTCTGTCGATCGTCGTGTGGGCGCACCACATGTTCGCGACGGGCGCGGTGCTGCTGCCGTACTTCTCGTTCTTGTCGTTCCTGATCGCGGTGCCCACGGGCGTGAAGTTCTTCAACTGGTCCGGCACCATGTACAAGGGCTCGCTCTCCTTCGAGACGCCCATGCTGTGGGCCGTCGGCTTTCTGGTGTCGTTCCTGTTGGGCGGTCTGACCGGGGTGATCCTGGCCTCGCCTCCGATGGACTTCCAGGTCACCGACTCGTACTTCGTGGTCGCCCACTTCCACTACGTCGTCTTCGGCACCGTCGCCTTCGCGACCTTCGCCGGCTTCTACTTCTGGTGGCCCAAGTTCACCGGCAAGCTGCTCGACGAACGGCTCGGCAAGATCCACTTTTGGACGCTCTTCGTCGGCTTCCACATCACGTTCCTGGTGCAGCACTGGCTGGGTGCCGAGGGCATGCCGCGCCGGTACTCCGACTATCTGGCCGCCGACGGCTTCACGGCGCTCAACACCGTCTCCACGATCGGCGCCTTCCTGCTGGGCATCTCGACGCTGCCGTTCCTCTACAACGTCTGGAAGACGTCGAAGTACGGCACGAAGGTCGAGGTCGACGACCCCTGGGGCTTCGGACGCTCCCTGGAGTGGGCGACCTCGTGTCCTCCGCCCCGGCACAACTTCGTCACGCTGCCCCGGGTCCGCTCCGAGTCCCCGGCGTTCGACCTGCATCACCCCGGGTTCGCGGCGGCCCCTGCGAAGTCCGCTCCAGCGCCCGGGACAGCAGGTCCCGGGCCGTCCTGATCGTCTCGGTGGCATCCTCCGGTACGAGCACCTCGAACTCGAAGCCCATCATCATCACGTGAATCACCATCACGTCGAGGCTCGCCGCGCCCGTGCGCAGCACACAGCTCTCGGAGGTCTCCGCTTCGAGGACCCCCGCCGAGGGCGAGATCCGCTCCGCCGCCTCCGCCATGGGCACGAACAGCCGGACGACCCCGTGCACGGCGTACGCGCGCGTGGAGACGCCTTTGGAGACATACGCCGCGAGATCCTCGGCCGGTGGCGTACGGGGCGTGAAGCGGGGCCCGTGCGGCGGCCTGGGCGTGATGCGGTCCACCCGGAAGGTGCGCCAGTCCTCGCGGTCGATGTCCCAGGCGACCAGGTACCAGCGGCGCTCGGTGCACACCAGGCGGTGCGGTTCGACGGTGCGGCGGGACGGGGAGCCGTCATGGTCGCGGTACTCGAAGCGCAGCCGCTCCGTGTCACGGCAGACGCCCGCCAGTTCGGTGAGCACGCCCGGGTCGACGGCGGAGGGCTGCGCGCCGCGCAGCATCGGCACGGTGAAGGCGTTGAGGGCCCCCACGCGGCGACGCAGCCTGCCCGGCAGCACCTGCTCGAGCTTGGCGAGGGCGCGTACGGAGCTCTCGCCGATGCCTTCGATGCCCTGCCCGGCGGCCGTGCGCAGCCCGACCGCCACGGCGACCGCCTCGTCGTCGTCCAGGAGCAGCGGCGGCAGCTCGGCCCCCGCACCGAGCTGATAGCCGCCTCCCGTGCCGGGGCTGGCGTTGACCGGATAGCCCAGCTCCCGCAGCCGGTCCACATCGCGGCGCACGGTGCGGGGCGTGACACCGAGGCGGTCCGCCAGGTCGGCGCCGGACCATTCGCGGTGGGCCTGCAGCAGCGACAGCAGGCGCAGCAGTCGTGCCGATGTCTCCAACATGGCTGCGAGTCTGCCAGCCCTTGCGGACAGCGACTGTCCGCAAGGGCCCGGTCGGCTTGCGCACATCAGGGCTCGTAGGACAGTTGCCGCACGTCGAAGCAGTCGCTGTTCATGTCGCCCTGGGAGACCCAGCCCCGGCCGTCCTCCCAGCGGGCCACCGAGACGCATGTCCTGCGGGTCCTCGGAGGCTCGGGCAGATGCTCGTAGGACACGGGGATCAGCAGGCCGCCCGCGGTGTACGGCTCGCCGCGGTTCATGAAGGAGTCGACGCACGCGCGCGTGACGCCCGTCCCCGCACAGGACTTCGCCGCGTCCGTGAACCACATGGCGGCCGCCCAGCCCTCCAGCTGCCACTGGGAATGCGTCTTCAGGCCCTTGGTCGCGTCGCGGAACTCCCGTACGGCGGCGTTGTCCGTGTCCTCGTAGTTGCGGCTTGACCCGGTCGCCCACAGGGCGTTGCGGCAGCGCGGCGCGTCTTTGTAGTCCTCCGGGACGGTGGATGTCCAATTCTGCACATTGGTGACCTTGGCGATGACGTCGGCGCCGACGTCGTCCATCGCCTCGCACAACTGGGCGTTGCCGTGGGTGTCGATGGCGTCGAAGACGAGGTCGGCACCCTGTTCCTTCAGATCGGCCGCGGCGGCACGGAAGTTGGGCAGCGCGAAGTCGACCTGTTCGGCGACCACCTTGTAGCCCTCGGCCTTCAGGCCCTGGGTGACGAGCCGGGCGTACGCGGCCGACGCGGACTGGTTGTAGGAGACCACGGCGGCCGTACGGGCGCCCTGTGCGCGCTGGAAGTAGCGGTAGACCTCCGTGCCGCCGTACAGCTTCCCGCCCCAGCCCGGCGTCCCGCTGCGGGGCGCGAGGCTGCCGTAGATCCCGTAGAGGTGCGGATAGGTGTCGTACGCCGCACCGATGGGCTGGCCGCCGATGTCGGGCACGCGCGCGTGGGACACCCGGGAGGCGCCCGCGTAGTCGAGGGCGGTGGTGGCGACGAGCGCGACGACCTTGTCCTCGTCGATCAGCCGGTGCACGCACGCGTTGTTGCCGACGCCGCTGCCGCCGTCGTCGCAGACGCGCACCTCGACCGGGCGGCCGCCGATGCCGCCGCGCGTGTTCAGGCGGTCGAAATAGGCCTTCGCCCCGTCACGCGGGCCGGTGAAAGCGGAGCCGCCGACGGGGCTGGTGGCGCTGGTGATGATGCCGACGCGGAGCGGGGCGGTGCCCTGCGGGGCGGGAGTGGACCGGTGCGCGAAGTCGCTCTCCGGGAGGCGGCTGCCGCAGGCCGTGCCGAGCAGGAGCAGCAGGCCCACGGCGGCCGACTCAACAGCCGGGGCCCGGCGACTCATTGCCGCTCAACTGCACCAGCGCGCACAGTGTGTTGACGGAGACCTTCCAGGTGCCGTCCTGCTCGACGGCCGTACCGGCGGCACCCGGCAGGGCGGTGGCGCCCTTCAGGAGCAGCGCATACGTCACCTCCGCGTCGGTCGGCGAGGTGAACTGGACCTTCTGGACCTGGGACTGCACCTGCCGGCCCCGCTCGTCACCGCTGAAGCCCTGCAGCACCTCGCTCATCCTGGCGCCGTTCTCCAGGACGGCCTGCTTGTCCTTCAGGGAGACGGCCGGGTCGAAGAACTTCTCCCAGTTCTGCCTGACTTCCTTCTCGGCCGCCGCCGGATCCGCCGGGGCCGTCACCGTCGCCGTCGGGCTGGGCGGCGCGCTGCTGGACTGCTCCACGGAGGGCGTGGGCGGCGTCGTACTGCCACCGCCGCTGTCGTCGCTGCACGCCGTGAGGGCCGCCGCCAGGACGACGACCAACGCCGCCGCCCCCCGGCCGTTCGCCCGCCTGAGATCGCTCCCGAGAACCATCTGGCTCACCACCGGGTGTCGGTCCGGGCCGGTTGCGCCCGGTGCTTTCAGGGTCAGCTTCCAGAAGGCATAGTGCAGTCCATTGGCCGGCATGGACAGACACACGACGTCCGGGAGCCCCGATGCGGACAGCGCGACTGCGGACTGTGCACCCCGTTCTGTGGGCCGGCTGGGCGGCCCTCGCCGCCGGGGCGGTGTTGTGCGTCATCGGCTGGTACGGCGTCTCGGGCGAGCGGTACGCGGAACGGCAGTTGCCGTATCTCGCGTCCTGCACGGTCCCCGGGGCAGCGCTGATCATCGCGGGCGCGGTGCTGCTCACGCACGGCAGGAACGCACGCGCGGCGGCACGCGTCGAGGAGTTGTACGGGCTGCTCGTGGCCGCCGAGCCCGTCGACGCACAGGAGTCGGAGCGGACCGAGCCGGTCGCCGTCAGCGGCGAGTTGCTGATGGTGCCGGGCGGCACACTGTGGCACCGCGCGGACTGTCCGCTGGTCGCCGGGAAACCGGAGGCCCTGCCGGTGGACTCGCGGGTCCTGGCGGGCGGGGAACTGGGCCCGTGCCCGATCTGTGAGCCGCCCGCAGCGGAGCGGTGATGAGTTCCCTGACGTACGACCTCACCCTGGCCGGGCTCTCGGTCGGCGGCGCCGCGGCGCTCACCGGGATCGGACTGATCTTCACCCACCGGGCGACCGGGGTGCTCAACTTCGCGCATGGCGCGATCGCCATGGTATGCGCGTATCTGCTGCGCCATTTCACGGTGGAGTGGGGCTGGCCGCTCGAGCTCGGCGCGGCGGTGACGCTGCTCCTGGTGGCTCCGGCGATCGGCGTGGCCCTGGAACGCCTCGTCTTCCGGCCCCTGTCCGTCCGGGGCGGCGACCCGGCGCAGACCCTCGTGGCGTCCATCGGGGTCTTCGTGCTGCTGGTCGGCGGGGCCGCGCTGGTGTGGGGCACGGGAGCGCGCGCGGACGCGCCGACGCTGGTGTCGGCGGATCCGTGGGGGCAGTTGGCGGTGGCCGTAGCGCTGGCGGTGGGGGTCGGGGCCGTAACGCGGTGGACACGTTTCGGCCGGGAGCTGCGGGCCGTCGTCGACGACCGCTCACTGGCCGTGCTCTGCGGCGTCGACGCGGACCGGGTGGCCGCGGCGGGCTGGGCGTTCGGCTCGTTCACGGCGGGCCTGACGGGCGTGCTCCTCGCCCCGTACGTACGGCTCGACCCGTACGGCATGCCGTTGCTCGTCATGGAGGTGCTGGCGGTCGCGGTGGCCGCCCGGATGCGCAGCCTTCCGGTGGCCGTCGTGGTGGCGCTGGGCCTCGGGGTCGCGCAGAGCCAGTTGACGCGACTGCATCCGTCGGGCCGGGCCGAACCACTGCTCCAGGCCGTCGGCGCCAACCTGTTCGTGGTCGCTCTGCTGATCGCGGCCCTCGTCCTGCCGGGCCTCGGCGACCGCGACGCGCTGCCGCGCACCGCGACGGCCCGCGTGGCCACACCACCGGGCGCGTGGGCCGTGGCGGTCGTCCTGTTCCTGCTGCCGCTCGGCCTCGCGGGTTCGGACCTGCATACGTCGGTGCAGGTGCCGGCGCTGGGCGTGGTGCTGCTGTCCCTGGTCGTCGTCACGGGCCGCGGCGGCCAGATCTCGCTCGGGCAGGCGGCGTACGCGGGTCTGGGCGCCCTCTTCACCGCGCTGCTGGCGGCCGGCCGCTTCCCCGGCCTGCCGCGGCTCCCGGAACTGGCCGCGCTGGCGGTCGCCGTGGTCCTGGTCGCGCCACTCGGCGTCCTGACCGGCTGGCCGGCCATCAGCCGCCACGGACTGGCACTCGCGCTCGCCACCTTCGCGGTGGGCGTGGGGGTGAGCCGTTTCGTCTTCGCCCAGCCGTACGCGACGTCGGGCCTGTCCCTCGACCGCCCGACCGGCTTCGACGGCGACCGCGCGTACTACGTCCTGGAACTGGTCCTGCTGGCGGTGGCGTTGTCGGCGGCCCATGTCCTGCGCCGCGGCCGCACGGGCCGGGCCCTGGCAGCGATGCGCGACCACGAATCGGGCGCGTCGGCAGCGGGCGTCCGCGTTCCGACCGTGAAACTCACGGCGTTCGTCGCGGGCGCCGCGCTGGCCGCGCTCGGCGGCGGCATGCTCGGCATGGGCCTGCGTGCCTTCGACGCGACGGCGTACGACCCGGTCCGTGGGCTGCTGTGGTTCGCGGCGGTCGTGGTTCTGGGTGCCGACAACGTGCTCGGCGCCCTGGCCGCCGCGGCGTTGCTGGTGGGGCTCGACGCGGGGGCGCGCGGCGGGGTGGCGGCGGCTCTGATCGGAATCCTGGCCGTCCTCGTCGGCCGCTTCCCCGGCGGCCCGTACGAGGCGCTGCGTACAGCGGGTTCCCGGCTGCGGACGGGCCGCCGGGCGAGCCTGACTCCGCTGGGGGCGCGCGTGCGACGCGGGCTGCGGCCGCCGGCGGCGAAAAGTCCCGGAAAGCCCGTCCCGGCGGGGGCCACGGCACTGCCCGGCGGAAACGGCGGCACGCCGGACGGGAGCGACGGTACGCCGGATGTTCCGGGGCAACGGCGCCCGGGGACACCCCGGCCACGAGCAGGCCGCCCCCCATCGCACCAGCCCGACCGCCCGAGCGGCATGGTCCCGCGACCCGACGCGGCGTCACTGGGCGCCACCACACCACCGCCCGGCACCGGACGACCACGCACCACCACGTCACCGGACTCCACCGCACGGCCGGGTGTCAGCGGGCGCCGCCCCTCGCGTGCCCCGTCGGCACCCACCGCCCCCCAAACCCTGTGCGCCCGCCGACTGCGCGTCACCTACGGCGGCTTCACCGCCCTCGACGGGGTCGATCTCGAGGTCCGGCCCGGCCGCGTCACCGCAGTCGTGGGCCCCAACGGCGCCGGCAAGAGCACCCTCTTCCACTGTCTCGCCGGGACCGTGCGGCCGGACCAGGGGCGAGTGGCCCTCGGCGAGCGGGACATCACCCGGCTGGCCGCACACGCCCGCACACGGCTCGGCATCGCACGGACCTTCCAACAACTGGCTGTTTTCCCCTCGTTGACCGTGACCGAGAACGTGCAGGTAGGCGCCGAGCAGGGCCGCGTCGCCGATCCGGCGGCCGTGGAGCGGGCGTTGCGGCTGTTCGGGCTCGACGGACCGGTGCGGTCACTGCCCGCGGCGGGCCTGCCGACGGGGACACTGCGCCGGGTCGAACTGGCGCGAGCGCTCGCGGGAAGTCCGCGCGTGCTGCTGCTCGACGAGCCCGCCGCGGGTCTGGACACCGCCGAAATAACCGCGCTCGCCCGCGTGTTGCGGGCCCTCGCCGCGGACGGCACGGCCCTGCTCGTCGTCGAGCACGACCTCGACCTGGTCGCCGACCTGGCCGGTGTCGTCCATGTCATGGCCGCCGGACGCATCGTCATCTCCGGCCCCGCCGACCGCGTACTCCATGCCCTTGAGACGAGGCCCGACGGATGACCATCGCCCTGCGCCACGCGCGCGTGCGCTACGGCCCCCTGGAAGCCCTGCACGGCGTGACCCTCGTCGCGCCGGGCCCCGGCCTCACCGTGCTGCTCGGCCGCAACGGCTCGGGCCGTACGACCGCGCTGCGCGCCCTCGCGGGCGCCGTGGCGCTGTCCGGCGGCACCGTCGTCTGGGACGGCACGGACGTGACCCGGCTGCCCGCGTACGAACGGGCTCGGCGCGGCTTGTGCCTCGTCCCGGAGCGCCGGGCCGTCTTCGGCTCGCTCACCGTCCGCGAGAACCTGGAGCTGGCCGCGGCCGACCTCGCTCCCGCCCTCGACGCCTACCCGTCGCTGGAGCCCCTCCTCCCGCGCCGGGCCGGCACCCTCTCCGGCGGCGAGCAGCGCATGCTCGCCCTCTCCCGTGTCTTGCTGGCACGCGCGCGCGTGGTGCTCGTCGACGAGCCCGCGCAGGGCATGTCGCCGGCGGTCGCGGCCCGCACGTACACCCTTCTGAGTGGCCTCGACGCCTGCGTGGTGCTCGCCGAACAGCGATTGCCGCCCGGTCTGCGCGCGCGGGCGGTCCGGACGACGTACGTCCATGAACTGCGCCGTGGCGCGGTCGTGTTCAGCGGAGAGGCGGCCGAACTGACGCACGAGACAGCGGCGGCCCGAACAACAAGCGGTCCGAGGACCGAGAACCGCCCGAACCCTTCGGGATGACGAGCAGCGTGCCCGTGTTCAGCCGGTCCGGACTTGATCCGATGATCTTCTTGTTGGCCTCGTAGAGCGCCTTCCAGCCGCCCTTGACCTGATATTTGCGGGCGATCGACGTCAGCGTCTCACCGGACTTCACCGCATACATGCGGCCCTTCAAGTTGTACCTCTTGGCACAGACGGGCCAGGCCTCCCACCCCTGGACGGCCACCACCTCCTGAGCGACCTTGATCTGCTCCGCGCGCGAGGCGAGATCCGCGCGCGGGGCGTACGCCAGGCCGCCGAACCTCTCCCAAGTGGGCTGCCAGAACTGCAGCCCACCGTAGAAGCCGTTCCCGGTGTTGATGTGCCAGTTTCCGCCGCTCTCGCACTCGGCGAGACAGCCCCAGGGCCACTCGTCCTTCGCGCAGTCGTACGACACCCGCACGGTCGGCGGGCCGGGCAGCGGCGGCGGGGGCGCTGCGGCCGCCCCCGACGGAACGAGGACGGCCAGGACGGTGGCGGCGACCACGGCCGCATACCAACTGCGCTTGTTCGACACGGGGTACATCGGTCCACGCTAAGCAGCGCGCCTCGTCCGCCCGTCGAGCCGCGCCCGGCCCGCCCGGGGCCCCACCCGGTCGGACGACCGGGCAGGGCCCGTACCCAGGGGCTGGGGGGAGCCGGACTCAGAGGTCGAGCCGCTGCCCGGGCACGATCAGGTCGGGATCACCGCCGATGACCGCCCGGTTGGCGGTGTAGATCTCTCGCCAGGTGGTTCCGTGCCGCGCCGCGATGCCGCTCAGGGTGTCGCCGCCACGGACGGTGTAGTCGCCACGGGACACGTCACGGTTCGTGTGACCGGAGGCGCGTGCCGGCGCCTTCGACGGAGCCGGCTCAGGTGTCGACTTCGAAGGAGCCGACTTGGGTGAGGTCGACTTCGGTGTCGACTTCGTGGCGGCCGACCCACCGGTCGACTCGGCGCCCGAGGACGCCGGAGCGCTTCCGTACGCTCCGGCCCGCGCCGAACAGGTGGGCCAGGCGCCCCATCCCTGCGCACGCTGGACCTTGGTGGCGACGGCTATCTGCGCGTCCTTGGAGGCCTTGTCGGCGGTCGACGCGTAGGCCGTGCCGCCGTAGGCGTTCCAGGTGCCGGCGGAGAACTGCAGTCCTCCGTAGTAGCCGTTGCCGGTGTTGATGTGCCAGTTTCCGCCGCTCTCGCACTGGGCGATGCGGTCCCACACTCCGCTGTCGGCCGCGGCGGCGTTGCCGGTCGCGGCGAGCAGTCCGAGCGGGGCGAGCAGAGCCGCCCCGGCAAGAACCGCCGTCGTACGCGTCGTACGAACCTTACGAGTGTTGTCGGCACATGCGGACATGTAGTTCCCTCTCGAAACACCCGGGGTCCCCCAAGGCGGGGCACGGCTTCCTGCGCGTAGGACGCGGTCGTCGTGCGCCGCCCCGTCCGCCGGAGGTGATGCTGCGAACCTGCTGTGCGGTTCGGCCGGCGGACGTTCCCGAGCGGTGCTCGTTGCACACGGCCGAGAATCTAGGGAGCGCGCCGCCCCGATATCAACCAACTCCTTGTCATTCGAGGCCAGTTCGTGGTTACCGCGGGTATCGTCGATTTTCGGCCAGCCACTTCATCAGCCGATTTCCGGATTTGTCGACCAGCCACTTCGACGATCTGTGACTCACCTCACCGGTTCAACTTCCCGGGAGCTCACAGAAGTTGGCGTGGAGTAACGGATTCCGCACGTGGCCTCACCCTGCGCGCCGGATGGTTCGATTCCGTTCGCCCCCGAGCGTGACTCCGGCCACAGATCGCCCGTTGTCATCTTCATGAGCCGGGGCCCCCGGCTTCATGGGCCGGGAGCCACCCGGCATCGCCACGCACCGCATCCCGAGGAGCCACCCGTGCCGCGCATGCTCGACGTCAGCGACGACGTACGCGCCGAGATCGGCGACGAAGAAGCCGACCGGCTGCTCGCCGGAGAGAACGCCCCGGGCAGTTACGACTGCACGTCCTGCCGCACCCCGGGCGACTCGCAACAGGAGCGCACCAGCACCGTCCTGTTCATCGGCGACGAGACCGCCGTCCTCGCCTTCGCCCACGCCACCTGTCTGCCCTCACAGGTGGTCGAGGTCACCGAGGAGCAACTCCAGGGCGCCGTCCGCTCCATCAACGCCGACGGTGCACCGGCCGCGGCCGTCCCCGAGCAGGCCGTGCTCGGCGTCACCAGCGGACTCGTCCTGATCAGCGGCGAATTGCACCCGGCGCTCGTCGTCGAGCCGACCGGCCCCATCGTGCGCCCCGGCTCGACGGACATCGGCGACGACTTCCTGCCCCTCCTGATCGAGCAGGGCTTCATGCCGCTGACCGAGCTGAACTCGGTGCCGCCCGTGCTGCACGGCTGGTCCGTGCTGCTCGCCATGGGCCAGCTGCACGCGGTGCTGCAGCCGGGCACCGGCGGCGGCTCGCCCGTCGCCTGGTGGCAGGCGCACCAGGCGCTCCAGGTCGCCGACAGCTGGCGGGCGGCCGCCAACAAGCACCAGCAGGTACTGCTGTTCGCGGCCCCGGTCGGCTCGATCGGCCGCCAGCCCCGCGAGGACCTGCTGCGCGACGCGCTGGACAAGGCGGCGGCCAACGGCAAGCTGGTGGCGGCGGCCATGCCGCTCGCCGGCACGTGAGCGCTGTGCCGGGCTGGGCCGGGTGATGCGCGATCGGGGCCCGACGTGCTCCGGGTGGCCTGCGAAAGCAGGGGGATGGCCGCATCTGTTGGGCGGTGGGGTCGTTGGCACGTACGTGCACACCTACGACGCCCCCCGCCGCCAGCCCTTCCAGCCGATCCGGTCCTCGCGACCGGCTCAGGATCTTCCGGGCGGCCCATCGGCCACGCCGATCTACGACGCGCTCTACACCGAGTGGGTCAGATCGTTCAGGGCCCTGCCCGGCGACCGCCACGGCGAAGAGGATCTGGTCTTCACGGCTTTCGGGAGCCTGCCGCACGGATCGAGCGTGTACAGCACGTCCTCGTACAGCTCGTACAGCGCCGGGGCTCACTCCGCGCGTCAGGTCGCCACGACGACCGCCGTCTGGCAGCCGAGCGCACTGCAGCACAGCACGGGAATGCACCACATCCCGGCCGCACTGCCGCCCGCGCCCCGCAGGGGGCTCTGAAGGACAACGAGCAACGGTAAGGGGCGGCTCCCTGCGGAGCCGCCCCTTACCGTTACCTCTGCCTCTGCCGCTACTTCTTCTTGCTGCCGCGCTTCTCGCGCACCCGCACCGAGATATGGATCGGCGTGCCCTCGAAGCCGAACTCCTCGCGCAGTCGGCGTTCGATGAAGCGCCGGTAGCCGTGCTCGATGAAGCCGGAGGCGAAGAGCACGAACCGCGGGGGCTTGGTGCCCGCCTGCGTGCCGAAGAGGATGCGAGGCTGCTTACCGCCGCGGATGGGGTGCGGGTGGGCGGCGACCAGCTCACCGAGGAAGGCGTTCAGGCGGCCGGTCGGGACGCGGGTCTCCCAGCCGTCCAGGGCCGTCTCGATCGCGGGGACGAGCTTCTCCATGTGCCGTCCCGTGCGCGCCGACACATTGACGCGCGGCGCCCACGCCACCTGGAGGAGCTCGGTCTCGATCTCCCGCTCCAGGTAGTAGCGGCGCTCCTCGTCGAGGGTGTCCCACTTGTTGAAGGCCAGGACGATCGCGCGCCCGGCCTCGACGGCCATCGTGACGATGCGCTGGTCCTGGACGGAGATGGTCTCGGACGCGTCGATCAGGATGACGGCGACCTCGGCCTTCTCGACGGCGGCGGCCGTGCGCAGCGAGGCGTAGTAGTCGGCGCCCTGCTGCAGGTGGACGCGCTTGCGGATGCCCGCCGTGTCGACGAACTTCCAGGTGACACCGCCGAGTTCGATGAGCTCGTCGACCGGGTCACGGGTGGTGCCCGCGACCTCGTTGACGACCACGCGGTCCTCGTTGGCCACCTTGTTCAGCAGGGAGGACTTGCCGACGTTCGGGCGGCCGATGAGGGCGATACGGCGGGGACCGCCGACCGCGGCGCCGAAGGTCTGCGCCGGGGCCTCGGGCAACGCCTCCAGAACAGCGTCCAGCATGTCGCCGGTGCCGCGTCCGTGCAGGGCGGAGACGGGGTGCGGCTCACCGAGACCGAGGGACCAGAGATACGAGGCGTCGGCCTCGCCGCTCGGGCCGTCGACCTTGTTGGCACAGAGGACGACGGGCTTGCCGGCCTTGCGCAGGAGCCGTACGACCGCTTCGTCGGTGTCGGTGGCGCCCACCTTGGCGTCGACGACGAAGACGACCGCGTCGGCGGCCTCGATCGCGTACTCGGCCTGCGCGGCCACGGACGCGTCGATGCCGAGGACGTCCTGCTCCCAGCCGCCGGTGTCGACGAGCTTGAAGCGGCGGCCCGCCCACTCCGCCTCGTAGGTGACGCGGTCACGGGTGACGCCGGGCTTGTCCTCGACGACGGCCTCGCGGCGCCCGATGATGCGGTTCACCAGGGTCGACTTGCCGACATTGGGACGGCCTACGACGGCGAGGACGGGCAACGGACCATGGCCCGCCGCCTCGATCGCGCCCTCGACGTCCTCGATGTCGAAGCCCTCTTCCGCGGCGAGCTCCATGAACTCCGCGTACTCGGCATCGCCAAGCGCCCCGTGCTCGTGCTCGGCCGGGCCGGCCGAGCCGTCGGGCTGGATGTGGTCGTTCATGAAGTCCGTACCTCGTCGTTCATTCGTGGTGATCGGTGGACCACCCGCATATCGGGTGATCCACTACTCAAGTGTCGCCTAGTGCCCGGTGGGGCGCCCGGCGTTTTCCGCGTACCCGGCACTCTCCCGGCGTCCGGTCAGACGCCTGGCGTTGTCCAGGTGGACACTCAGCTGCTTCTGGATGCGCGTGGTCGCTTCGTCCAGTGCCTTGCGCGTACGTCGTCCGCTGCCGTCGCCCGCCTCGAAGGGGTCGCCGAAGACGACGTCCACCCGGCTGCGCAGCGGGGGCAGTCCCTTTACCAACCGGCTGCTCTTCTCGGAACTTCCCAGCACCGCCACCGGGACGATCGGGGCGCCGCTGCGTACGGCGAAGTACGCGAGCCCGGCGCGCAGCGAGGCGAAGTCTCCCTCGCCACGGGTGCCCTCCGGGAAGATCCCGAGGACGCCGCCGTCCGTGAGGACACCCAGCGCCTGGGTGATGGCCGTCCGGTCGGTGGTCTCCCGGTCCACCTTCAGCTGGCCGATGCCGAGCAGGAAGGGATCGAGCGGGCCGATGAACGCTTCCTTCTTGATCAGGAAGTGGGTGGGCCGGGGCGCCACGCCCATCACCATCGGGCCGTCGATGTTGTGCGAGTGGTTCACGGCCAGGATCGCCGGGCCGCTCGCGGGAACCTTCCAGGCACCGAGCACGCGCGGCTTCCACAGCCCGTACATCAGGCCGACCCCGATGCGCCGCCCGATCTCTGCGCCCCTCTCGGAAGGAGCCGTCACTTCGCGGCCCGCTTCTCCTCGACGAGGGTGACGACGCACTCGATGACCTGCTGGAGCGTGAGGTCGGAGGTGTCCACCTCCACCGCGTCGTCCGCCTTGGCGAGCGGGGAGGTCTTACGGCTGGAGTCGGCCGCGTCGCGCTTGACGAGCGCCTCGCGGGTGGCGTTGATGTCCGCACCCTTCAGCTCACCGCTACGGCGGGCGGCGCGGGCCTCCGGGGAGGCGGTGAGGAAGATCTTCAGGTCGGCGTCGGGCAGCACGGTGGTGCCGATGTCACGCCCCTCGACGACTATTCCGCTCGCCGCGCCGGCCGCGATCGAACGCTGCAGTTCGGTGATCCGGGCGCGCACCTCGGGCACCGCGCTGACCGCGCTCACCTTGGAGGTGACGTCCTGCGTGCGGATCGGACCCGCGACATCGGTGCCGTCCACCGCGATGGTCGGCGCGGACGGATCCGTCCCGGACAGGATCTCGGGCTTCTCGGCCGCCGCGGCGATCGCGCCCGGGTCCGTGACATCGATCCCGTTGCTCACCATCCACCAGGTGATCGCCCGGTACTGGGCGCCCGTGTCCAGGTAGCTCAGCCCCAGCTGCGCGGCCACGGCCTTCGAGGTGCTCGACTTGCCCGTGCCGGAGGGGCCGTCGATGGCGACAATCACTGCCGGGGCGGTCCGGGCGGCGCCGTTTTCCACGGTGGGAACACCTTCCTGGTGCGAGGTGGAGGTCTACACGGGACACGATCGCGCCCCGCACAAGGTTACTGGTTGCGTCGAGCCACCCTGTACGGCACTTCTCTGCGCCCCCGGGCTCCACAGAAGCGAAGGCCGGAGACCTCAAGCCTCTACTGCCGCAACGCCCAGCCCCGCTCCCGCAGCGCAGCGCTCAGCAGCGGCGCGGTCTTCGGCTCCACCATCAGCTGAACCAGCCCGGCCTGCTGCCCGGTGGCGTGCTCGATGCGTACGTCCTCGATGTTGACCCCGGCCGTCCCCGCATCGGCGAAGATGCGGGCCAGCTGGCCGGGCTGGTCGTCGATGAGGACGGCCACGATCTCGTACGTCCGCGGAGCCGAGCCGTGCTTGCCGGGGACCCGGACCTGACCCGCGTTGCCGCGGCGCAGGACGTCCTCGATGCCACCGGCTCCCTCTCGGCGCTTGGCCTCGTCGGCGGACTGGAGCGCACGCAGGGCCCGCACCGTCTCGTCGAGGTCTGCGGAGACGTCCGAGAGGAGGTCGGCGACCGGCCCCGGGTTCGCGGAGAGGATGTCGATCCACATCCGGGGGTCGGAGGCCGCGATGCGGGTCACATCGCGGATGCCCTGTCCACAGAGCCGTACCGCCGCCTCCTCCGCGTGCTCCAGACGCGCGGCGACCATGCTCGACACCAGGTGCGGCATGTGCGAGACGAGGGCGACCGCCCGGTCGTGGGCGTCGGCGTCCATGACCACGGGGACCGCTCGACAGTGCGACACCAGCTCGAGCGCGAGATTCAGGACCTCGGTGTCCGTGTCCCGGGTGGGCGTAAGGACCCAGGGGCGGCCCTCGAAGAGGTCGCCCGTCGCGGCCAGCGGACCCGACTTCTCGCGGCCCGACATGGGATGCGAGCCGATGTACGCGCAGAGGTCCAGGCCGAGCGCCTCCAGCTCACGGCGCGGCCCGCCCTTGACGCTCGCCACGTCGAGGTAGCCGCGCGCGACCCCGCGCCGCATGGCGTCCGCAACGGTCGCGGCCACGTGCGCGGGCGGGGCCGCGACGACGGCCAGATCGACCGGCCCGCCGGGTGCCTCGTCCGTGCCCGCGCCGAGCGCGGCCGCCGTACGGGCCTGCTGCGGGTCGTGGTCGTCGAGGTGGACGACGACGCCGCGCGCGGTCAGCGCCAGGGCCGCCGACGTGCCGATCAGCCCGGTTCCGATGACGAGAGCGGTTCTCACTGGGCGATGTCCTTGCGCAGCGCACCCGCGGCGCCCAGGTAGACGTGCGCGATATCGGCCCGGGGCTGGTCGGACTCGATGTGCGCGAGGACTCGTACGACCCGCGGCATCGCGCCCTCGATGTCCAGCTCCTGCGCGCAGATCAACGGCACATCGACGATGCCGAGCTTGCGCGCCGCGGCCGCCGGGAAGTCGCTGTGCAGATCGGGCGTCGCGGTGAACCAGATGCTGATCAGGTCGTCCGTAGTGAGCCCGTTCCGCTCCAGGATGGCGGTGAGCAGCTCGCTGACCTGCTCGTCCATGTGCCCGGCCTCGTCCCGCTCCAGTTGGACGGCGCCCCGGACCGCTCGTACCGCCACGGTGATACTCCTCGCTGCGCTGATCTACGTACTCGTCTTGTCACACCAGCGTAGTCAGCCCGCAACGCGTGAGTGCGCGGCGCCCGTCTGACGAGACGGGCGCCGCGCACCGGGCACGGTTCAGACGTTCTGCGCCCTGATGAGGTCCTTCAGAGAGCCGCCGGAGGGCATCTCTCCGGTCGGGGTGAGCTTGTCGACCACCTGGGGCAGGGACTGCGCGATCTGGGACGAGGCCTCCTGCGGGCTCACGCCGGTCTGCTCCGCGATCTTCTGGAGCGTCTCGTCGGGCAGCGCCTGCGCGATCTGCTCGCCGCTGACCGGCTTGTTCTCGCCGGTGCCGACCCACGACTGCGCCTGGTCCATCAGACCGGACTTGGTGAGCATGTCCAGGAGCCCACCGAGGGGGTTGCTGCCGCCCTGCCCGCCGGTCAGGGACTGGAGCAGCGAGCCCAGGATGTTGCCCGCGCCGGAACCGCCGGCGGCTCCACCCTGGCCACCTCCGCCGAGGAGACCGCCGAGCAGGCTGCCGAGATCGTTACCCGCCATGGTCACGCCTTTCGAAAGTGCGGCCGGGGGCAGGTCACCGCCCAGCCTCAGACCATGCCAATGTCACTCGAATCGCCCTATTCCGCCACTTGTAGTGAGAACGCACCAGTGCACCTCTGGACGCCGGGGCGCGGGTCCGCTCTCATGGCAGGAGACTCGCCCCGGGGGAGGCCCGTATGAAGCGTCCAGGACCCCTGCTCACCCTTCTCGCGGGGCTGCTGCTCGCGATGTTCATGCTGTCGCTCAACGCGACGACGGGGACGAAGAGCGCGTCTTCGTACCAGGAGCCGTCGCCCAGCGCCACGGCGCCGACGAGCGCCCCGCCCACGAGTACGCCGCCGTCACCGACCCCGCCAACCCCATCGAGGAGCGCCGCCCCCGACGCCGACTACGCGGGCCGCACGGACGACGACTCCGCCGCGGTAGCCGTCTCCGTCCGCGACGGCAGGGCGATCGCGTACTTCTGCGACGGCCGGGACAAGGAGTCGTGGCTGAAGGGCAACGTCAAGGACGACGGCACCATGAAGCTCTCCGGCAAGCACGGCGCCAAGCTGAACGGCACGCTCGAGGCGGGCAAGCGGATCCGCGGCACCGTCGACCTGGACGGGCAGCGCTACGCCTTCACCGCCGACAAGGCGATCAGGCCGTCCGGGCTCTACCGGGCGACGGCCACGGTGCGCGGCGCCAAGGTCGACGGCGGCTGGATCGTGCTGCCCGGCGGCAACCAGGTCGGCATCCTCAACCGCGACGGCAAGCCCTCGGCGGCACCCCGGATCGACCCGGAGACCGGCGCCGTGACGGTCGACGGGCAGACGCTCACCGCGCGACCCGTCACCCCCTGACCCCCTCTCATGACCCCCTCCTCTCACGCAGGGAGCCGACCATGACCGTGGACCCGAATGCCGCCACTCAGGGCTTCCCTTCCCCCCAGCCCGCCCACCGCCGCCCGCACCCGGCCCGCTATCTGGTCCCGGCCCTGGTCGCCGCGGCGGTCGCGGTCGGCCTCGGCGTGTACGGCAAGGAGCACGACCCGACGGGGACCGCCTTCAATCTCGCGGGGTTCAGCAGCACGGGCGCGGTGAAGTCCTGGCTGGCGACAACGGCGTTCGCCTTCGCGCTCGTCCAAGTCGTCTCGGCGTTCATGGTGTACGGGAAGCTGCCAGGGCCGAGTTGGGCGCCGGCGCTGCACCGCTGGTCGGGGCGGGTCGCGTTCCTGGTGGCGGTGCCGGTCGCGGTGCACTGTCTCTACGCGTTGGGCTATCAGACGTACGAACCGCGCGTGCTGTGGCACTCACTTCTAGGTTGCTTCTTCTTTGGGACATTTAGTGCCAAAATGCTCTTGCTCCGCTCGGAGCGACTGCCCGGCTGGCTGCTGCCGATCGTGGGAGGACTCGTCTTCGTGGTTCTCACGGTCGTCTGGCTGACGTCGGCTCTTTGGTTCTTTCGCACGTTCGGAGTAACGACATGACGAAGTCCCCGGCGCGGCGCACGGTTCTCGGATCCGGCGCGGCGGTTCTCGGCACGGGCGCGGCAACACTGCTCGTGGGGTGCAGCAATTACGACGACAGCGGCAGCGACAGCGACAAATCCCCGGCACCCGCCTCGCCGGAAGCGGCTGCCTCCTCGGCGGTACCCACCACTTCGGCTGCGGCGGCCGCCGGCACGGAACTCGCCAAGACGTCCGACATCCCCGTCGGCGGCGGCAAGATCTTCAAGGACAAGAAGGTCGTGGTCACCCAGCCCACGGCGAACGAGTTCAAGTGCTTCTCGGCGGTCTGCACCCATCAGGGCTGCACGGTGGGCAGCGTCGCGAACGGCTCCATCGTCTGCCCCTGCCACAACAGCAAGTTCAGCATCGAGAACGCCTCGGTGCAGGCCGGCCCGGCCACCAAGCCGCTGCCCGCGGAGCAGATCACGGTGGCGGGAAATTCGATCCTCCTCACCTGATCCGGCGCATACGCTCCGGGACATGGATGCCGAGGCCCTGGTGCGCGACCACACGATCTACTCCTGCGTGATGGGTTCGCGCGCCTTCGGCCTGGCCACGGACTCCAGCGACACGGACCGTCGGGGCGTGTTCCTCGCCCCGACCCCGCTGTTCTGGCGCTTCGAGAAGCCGCCGACGCACGTCGAGGGCCCGGCCGAGGAGCAGTTCGGCTGGGAGCTGGAGCGCTTCTGCGCCCTCGCACTGCGCGCCAACCCGAACATCCTGGAGTGCCTCCACTCCCCCGTCGTCGAGTACGTCGACGACACGGGCCGCGAACTCCTCGCCCTGCGCGAGGCCTTCCTCTCCCGCCAGGCGCACGACACGTTCGCCCGTTACGCCCTGGGCCAGCGCAAGAAGCTCGACGCGGACGTCCGGCAGCACGGCGCACCGCGCTGGAAGCACGCCATGCACCTCCTCCGCCTCCTGATGAGCTCCCGCGACCTGCTGCGCACCGGCGTCCTGACGATCGACGTCGGCGACCAGCGTAAGCCGCTGCTCGCGGTGAAGCGCGGCGAGGTCCCGTGGCCGCGGGTGGAGACCTGGATGTCCCGCCTGGCGACCGAAGCGGACGAGGCAGCCGCCCGCAGCCCCCTGCCACCCGAGCCGGACCGGGCCCGCGTCGAGGCCTTCCTGATCCGGGTACGCCGCGCCTCAGCTCTCCGGACCGCCCCGGAAGCCCTCCAGCCGAACCCGGACGACGAAGTCGTCCAGAGCGTCGTACGCGGCCGGAGCGTCCGGCAGCACTGAGGTGCCCTGCGCCGCGTCCAGCAGGCCGTGCAGCCGCTCCACGTCGTCCCCCACGCGCGCGTGGTCGATGTCCGCGGCCCCGTGCTCCCGCTCCGCCTTCGCAGCGATCAGGTCGGGCAGATACGCGGGAGCCCCGGCCTCCCCCAGGAGCGCGGACAGATCGGCCTGCACCTCGCCGCTGCGCATCAGGTGGATGCCGGTGAGCAGCACCCGGAACGTGTAGAGCAGCGGCTTGAGTTCACCGGTCTTCTCGAAGAGCCGCCACTGCGTCGCCGCGAACCCTCGGTAGTGGTGGGCGTGATGACTGGTGAGGACCCCGGGGGCGAGCGAGACCAGTTCGCGGTGCGCGTCACCGGTGTGCACGACGAGCGGCGACAGCAGCTGCTCCAGCACATAGCCGTTGCGCCGCAGCATCAGTCGTACGAACTTGCGCAGATCGTGGGTGACGAGGTCCATCTCGACCCCGTCCCGGTCCCACATCCTGGACCGGGTCTCCGCCGGCTCGCGCAGCCCGACCAGTTCGGCCGCCGAGAGCAGGTGCACACCGCGCAGGTCCACGTCCGAGTCGCGCGACGGGAAGCCGTACAGGTGCGCCCCGGAGACGGTGGCGAACAGCACCGGGTCGGGCTGCTCCGCCACCACTGCCCTGAGGTCGATGTCGAGAACGTCTGTCATCTCTCAAGCGTCCCAGAGCGCCCCCAGCGACATGAGGTCGCTCTGGTACTCGATGCGGTCGGCCCACTCCGTGGGCCAGGCGTCCGAGCCGTGGTGCGCGCCGGCGAACGCGCCGGTGAGGCAGGCGATGGAGTCGGAGTCGCCGGAGGTGCAGGCGGCCCGGCGCAGGGCGGTGACGGGCTCGTCGACGAACAGCAGGAAGCAGAGCAGGCCGGTGGTGAGCGCCTCCTCCGCGATCCAGCCCGCGCCGGTGGCCAGGCAGGGGTCGGCCTCCGGCGAGACGGTGCGCACCACCTCCCGCAGGCGGTCCAGGGCGTCCAGGCACTCGTCCCAGCCGCGCTCGATGAAGTGCTCCGGGGTCGGGTCCTGGCTGTGCGTCCACAGGTCGCCGAGCCAGCGTGAGCGGTAGACGCTGCGGCTCTCGCGCGCGTACGACCGCAGGAGTCCGACCAGTTCCGTCGGCTCGGCGCCCTGGGCCAGAAGCCAGATCGCGTGTGCGGTGAGGTCCGAGGCGGCGAGCGCGGTGGGATGGCCGTGGGTGAGCGCGGCCTGCAACTGAGCGGCGCCCGCCCGTTGTTCGTCGCTCAGCCCCCGGACCAGCCCGACGGGCGCCACCCGCATGTTGGCGCCGCATCCCTTGGAGCCGATCTGGCTGGCCTCCTGCCAGGGGCGCCCCTCGGTCTTCAGCAGTTCGCAGGCGACGAGGCAGGTGCGGCCGGGCGCGCGGTTGTTGTCGGGCGACCGGTACCAGTCCACGAACTCCTCGCGCACCGGCCGTTCCATCCGCGACGGCTCGAGCAGACCGCTGTCCATGGCCGTACGCAGCCCCCGCCCCAACGCCAGCGTCATCTGCGTGTCGTCCGTGACGATCGCGGGCCTGGGCAGCTCCATCTCCCGCCAGGGGCCGCACTTGGCGAGGATCGACGGCACGTCGTTGAACTCGGTCGGGAACCCCAGCGCGTCACCGAGGGCGAGGCCGAGCAGGGACCCGGTGGCGGCGTGCTTCGCGAGCGTCGGGGTGGTGGTCATGAGGGCCGTCCTTCCGAAGGGGGACGCAGCAGGGGCGGGTGCAGGGCGGTGGCGCCGCCCGCGCGGTAGAGCGCGGCGGGTTTGCCGCGGCCTCCGGTGAGGCGAGCGGCCCCAGGGACCTGTTCGACGAAGCCCGGCGTGGCGAGGACCTTGCGCCGGAAGTTCGGCCGGTCGAGCGGGGTGCCCCACACGGTCTCGTAGACCTGCCGCAGCTCGCCGAGGGTGAACTCGGGCGGGCAGAAGGACGTGGCGAGACAGGTGTACTCGAGCTTGGCGCCGACGCGTTCGTGGGAGTCGGCGAGGATGCGGTCGTGGTCGAAGGCGAGCGGACCGGGCGCCGGGTACGGCAGCCACCGGGCCTGCGCCGCGTCACCGCCGCCGCGCGGCTCGGGAGGGTCCGGGAGGAGCGCGGCGAACGCGACGGAGACGACCCGCATTCTCGGGTCGCGGCCGGGTTCGCTGTAGGTCCGCAGCTGTTCCAGATGGAGGCCGGAGACGTCCGACAAGCCGGTCTCCTCGGCGAGTTCGCGCCGGGCCGCCGTCTCCGCGGACTCGTCCGGCAGCACGAAACCACCGGGAAGCGCCCAGCGGCCCGCGTACGGCTCCTGCCCACGCTCGATCAGCAGCACCTGGAGCTCGCCCGCGCGGACTGTCAGGACAGCCAGGTCGACGGTGACGGCGAAGGGTTCGAAGGCGTATTTGTCGTACCCCTGGGGCGCGTGGCCTTCCCGTGCGAGCACCCTCTCCAGCCCCATCCCACCGCCCCACCACTAATAGTCACTACGACTATAAAGAGACGGGTGGACGCCCACAACCCCCTGACCGCAGGAACGGCGGCCGCGGCGACGGCACGCACACCCCTCAGGGGCCCTCAGGACCCCTCAGGCACGCTGACGGCCGCTGGACCCTCCCGGGGGCCATGGGATGCCCGGGGCGGACGTACGGGCCCTCCAGGGCCCCCAGCCCCCAGGGCAGCGGCGAAAACGAAACGGCCGGCCCCGCACCAACTCCGGGACCGGCCGTCTTACGCACGCACGTCTAGAGGTCGACCTCCTGCATGAGCATCCCGACCTCGGTGTTCGACAGGCGGCGCAGCCAGCCCGACTTCTGGTCACCGAGGGTGATCGGGCCGAAGGCCACGCGCACGAGCTTGTCGACCGGGAAGCCGGCCTCGGCGAGCATGCGGCGCACGATGTGCTTGCGGCCCTCGTGGAGGGTCACCTCTACGAGGTAGTTCTTGCCGGTCTGCTCGACGACCCGGAAGTGGTCCGCCTTCGCGTACCCGTCCTCCAGCTGGATGCCGTCCTTGAGCCGCTTGCCCAGGTCGCGCGGGATCGGGCCCACGATGTGCGCGAGGTAGACCTTCTTCACGCCGTACTTCGGGTGGGTCAGCCGGTGCGCCAGCTCGCCGTGGTTGGTGAGCAGGATGACGCCCTCGGTCTCGGTGTCGAGCCGCCCGACGTGGAAGAGCCGCGTTTCGCGGTTCGTCACGTAGTCGCCGAGGCACTGACGGCCCTCGGTGTCCTCCATGGTCGACACGACACCGGCGGGCTTGTTCAGCGAGAAGAACTGGTACGACTGCGTGGCCACGGTCAGCCCGTCGACCTTGATCTCGTCCTTCTCGGGGTCGACGCGCAGCCCCTGCTCCAGGACGATCTCGCCGTTGACCTCGACCCGGGCCTGCTCGACCAGCTCCTCACAGGAGCGCCGGGAACCGTAGCCCGCGCGCGCGAGCACCTTCTGCAGGCGCTCACCCTCCTGCTCGGCGCCCGGGAAGGTCTTGGGCAGCTTGACGTCCGGCTTGCCCGCGTACCGGTCCCGGTTGCGCTCCTCGGCCCGCGTCTCGTACTCGCGGGAGCGCGCCGGCTCCGTACGACCGCCGCGCTGCTGCCCCTGCTTGGGGCCGCCCTTGGCGCCGCCGCGCGCCGCCGTGCCGCGCCCGGACTTCGGGCCTTCATGGGACGCGGCGGGGCCCACGTCGTAGCGACGCTCCTCGGGGCGGGGCTTGCCGGCACGCTTCGGCTTGTCATCACGCTTCGGCTTGTCGTCGCGCTTTGGCCTGTCGTCGCGCCCGTTCCCGGCCCCCCGGTAGTTACCGCGTCCGCTGCTGTTCCTACCGCTACCGCTGCCGCTGCTTCGCATCAAAGTTCCGTCTGGTCGTCTGCGTCGTCTGTCCCCGGAGCATCGGGAGCATCCGGATCGAACGACGGAACACCTTCCTGCGTCTCAGCCTCGATCGCGTCCGCCTCGGGGAGGAAGGGCGCGAGCTCCGGGAGCTCGTCCAGGCCACGCAGGCCCATTCGCTCCAGGAAGTAGTTCGTCGTCCTATACAGGATCGCACCTGTTTCGGGTTCCGTGCCCGCCTCCTCGACCAGACCCCGCTGCAAGAGGGTGCGCATCACACCGTCGCAGTTCACACCGCGGACCGCGGAGACCCTGGAACGGCTGACCGGCTGGCGGTACGCGACGACCGCCAGAGTCTCAAGAGCCGCCTGGGTGAGGCGGGCCTGCTGCCCGTCCAGGACGAAGCGCTCCACGGCCGCCGCGTACTCGGGACGGCTGTAGAACCGCCAGCCCCCGGCGATCAGCCGCAGCTCGAAGCCACGCCCCTGCACCGTGTACTCGTCCGCCAGCTCGCGCAGCGCGCTCGCGATCTGCCGCCTGGGCCGCTCCAGGATCTTTGCGAGGTGTTCCTCGGTCGCCGGCTCGTCCACGACCATGAGGACGGCCTCCAGGGCGGGCTTGAGCTCGAGGTCGGCGACGGTGCGCAGGCCTGCCGGGATCTCGGTGGTGTCCTCGCTCACGTCTTCTCCTCCTTGGCCGGCTCGGGCGGCCTGTCGAACTCGTCCGTCACCGTCGGCTGCGCGTCCCCGTCGCCGCCCGTCCAGCGCACCACCAGGTCCCCCAGCGCCTCCTCCTGGTCGAGGGCGACGGCCTTCTCGCGGTAGAGCTCCAGAAGGGCCAGGAAGCGCGCTACGACGGTGAGGGTGTCGTCGACGTCCGCCACGAGGTCGCGGAAGCCGGCCTCCCCCACCTCCCGCAGCCGCGCCACGACGATCTGGGCCTGCTCCTGCACGCTGACCAGCGGGGCGTGGATGTGGTCGACATACACCTGCGGCTCGGGCCTCGGCTGCATCGCCTTCACGGCGAGCCTGGCGAATCCTTCCGCCCCGATGCTGATGACCACCTCGGGCAGCAGCTCGGCGTGATGGGCTTCGAGGCCGACGGTACGGGGATAGCGGCGGGCCTCCTCGTCGAGGCGGGCGTTGAAGATGTCCGCGATCCGCTTGTACGCCCGGTACTGGAGCAGCCGCGCGAAGAGCAGGTCCCGCGCCTCCAGCAGCGCCAGATCCGCCTCGTCCTCGACCTCGGCGGCGGGCAGCAGCCGCGCGGCCTTCAGATCGAGCAATGTGGCGGCGACGACCAGGAACTCGGTCGTCTGGTCGAGGTCCCAGTCCGGCCCCATCGCCCTGATGTGCGCCATGAACTCGTCGGTCACGCGTGACAGCGCCACTTCCGTGACGTCCATCTTGTGCTTCGAGATCAGCTGAAGCAGCAGATCGAAGGGCCCCTCGAAGTTCGCGAGCCGCACCTTGAAGACCCCGTCACCGGGTTCGGCGGGGACTTCAGCGGAATCTTCGGGCTCAGCGGCAGCTCGGGGTTCAGCGGCAGCTCGGGGTTCAGCGGCAGCTCGGGGTTCAACAGGAACGACCAGGTCCGCAGGAACCAACGGGTCTGCAGGTGACGCGGTCTCCACAGGATCCACCGGGTCCGCAGGAGGCGCGGCCTCCACAGGAACCACCGGCTCCGCAGGAGGCCCGGCCTCCACCAGCGGCACGACCGGTTCCTCGCCGGGAGCCGGACCGGCTCCCGGCCCTCTCCCCAGCGCACGCCGGCGGCCGCCGGAGCCGGCGGGGACGGACGTGTCGTTCGAGGTCATAGCCGTCGCAGGCTACCGCTACCGCCCGCGCAGTCTTCGTACGAGGATGCTCGCGTCCCCGCGGGATTCAAGATCGGCGAGTACGACGGCGACCGCCTCACGCACGATCCGCCCGCGGTCGACCGCGAGCCCGTGCTCCCCACGGAGCACCAGACGGGCGTGCTCGAGGTCCATGAGCTCCTCGGCGGACACGTACACCGTGATCTTCTCGTCGTGCCGCTCCCGCCCGCTGGGCCGCCGGTTGGCGGCGCGACTGCGCTTGTTGCGGGACTGCTGCCCGGCGGCAGAACCTTCCTGCACCGTCTGAGGTCGCCCGGAGCGCTCCTGAGCCGCACCCCGGCTGCGGGATTCTCCCCCATCGGAGTCGGAGTCGGCCGCGACGTGTTCGTCGCCCTCGCCGTCACCGCCCCGCACGGGCACCGACTGCGGCGCGTCCTCCCCGGCGGCGGCCGCGTCGCTCTCACCGGCCGGAGCCGGCACCCGGGCCTCACCGTTGGTCCGACGATTGGGGGTGGATGCCTGGAGCGCCGTTCCCCCGGTGGTACGGAACAGTTCGTCGGCCCCCGGCAGACTCACTCGGCGTGACACCGGGCGAGCACCTCCCTGGCGAGCTGGCGATAAGCGGCGGCACCGACGGAGTTGGAGGCGTACGTGGTGATCGGCTCACCGGCGACGGTGGTCTCCGGGAAGCGGACGGTCCGGCCGATCACCGTGTGGTAGACGTGATCGTCGAACGCCTCGACCACGCGCGCGAGGACCTCACGGCTGTGCACGGTCCGCGAGTCGTACATCGTGGCGAGGATGCCGTCGAGCTCCAGCTCGGGGTTGAGCCGCTCCTGGACCTTCTCGATGGTCTCGGTGAGCAGCGCGACACCGCGCAGCGCGAAGAACTCGCACTCGAGCGGCACGATCACCTTGTGGGCCGCCGTCAGGGCGTTGACGGTGAGCAGGCCCAGCGAGGGCTGACAGTCGATCACGATGTAGTCGTAGTCGGCCATCAGCGGCTTCAGGGCGCGCTGCAGCGTGGACTCGCGCGCGACCTCGGAGACCAGCTGCACTTCGGCGGCGGACAGGTCGATGTTGCTGGGCAGCAGGTCCATGTTCGGGACCGCCGTCTTCAGGAGCACCTCGTCGGCCGCCATACCCCGCTCCATGAGCAGGTTGTAGACCGTGAGGTCGAGCTCCATCGGGTTGACGCCGAGGCCCACGGACAGCGCGCCCTGCGGGTCGAAGTCGACGAGCAGGACCCGGCGTCCGTACTCCGCGAGCGCGGCACCCAGGTTGATGGTCGACGTCGTCTTGCCGACGCCGCCCTTCTGGTTGCACATCGCGATGATCGTCGCGGGGCCGTGGTCGGTCAGCGGGCCGGGGATCGGGAAGTACGGCAGCGGGCGTCCGGTCGGGCCCACCCGCTCGCGGCGCTGACGGGCAGCGTCGGGCGCGAGCGTGGCCGCGTACTCCGGATCGGGCTCGTACTCGGCGTCGGGGTCGTAGAAGTGCCCCTCGGGCAGTTCGTCGTAGTCGGCGAAGTGGGTGCGGTTCTCGCCACTTCCGTTGCCGGCCATGGCGTTCACGTGATGGCCATCCATGCTCTGGTGTGCTGTCTGAGTCATCCTGGGACTCTTCTGGGCTGCGAAGGTTCGGACAGCGACGGAGCCGACAGCCTCGAGCCCCGTGGGGCCCTGGCCCCGCGTCGGCATTCCTGGTTGACCACCCCCGGGAGTAAATGTCGACTCATTCACAAGTCGTCTTACCTCCTTGGTGACCAGGAAACTTCTAGATAGGTCAGCGTGGCACCATGCCGACGATTGGCGACTCTATGGCGTGTCACCGGTCCGCAGCAACACAATCCGCCGGACCCGACCCGATGTGTCGGCAACCGAACACCCCTCTGTCAAGGGCGTAAGGCCGTCGCACAGCAGGTTTCACGGGTGTGCGAATCGGTTGAAGAGTTACGTTCGTGGCGAGTTGAACGAGTGTCGCAAAGTGACCCGACACACACCCGACCGGACCTTGCTGAACAAGGTCCGGTCGGGTGCGGGTGGTTGACGAACTGTGTTGACGTATCGCCTTTTGTCAGCCCGGAGTCAGCCGGAAAGTCGACTCTCGGGGCCGATCCCGGGCCGCCGGGGCTCAGCCGAGCAGGGACTCGAGCGCCACGCGCTCCAGTCCGTGCGCTTCCGCGACCTCACGGTAAACGACCTTGCCGTCATGCGTGTTGAGGCCCCTGGCCAGCGCGGGATCACGGCGCAGCGCGTCGGCCCAGCCTCGATTGGCGAGCTCCACGATGTACGGCAGCGTGGCGTTGGTCAGGGCGTACGTGGAGGTGTTGGGGACCGCGCCGGGCATGTTGGCGACGCAGTAGAAGACCGAGCCGTGCACCGGGAAGGTCGGCTCGGCGTGGGTGGTCGGACGCGAGTCCTCGAAGCAACCGCCCTGATCGATCGCGATGTCGACAAGAACACTTCCCTGCTTCATCCGCGAAACCAGCTCGTTGGTGACCAGCTTCGGGGCCTTGGCGCCCGGGATGAGGACGGCACCGATGACGAGGTCGGCCTCGAGGCAGGCCTTCTCCAGCTCAAAGGCGTTGGAGACGACGGTCTGGATCTTCGTACCGAAAATCCTGTCCGCCTCCTTCAACTTGTTGATGTCGCGGTCCAGCAAGGTCACCTGGAAGCCCATACCGATGGCGATCTGCGCGGCGTTCCAGCCGGAGACGCCACCGCCGATGACGACGGCCTTGGCCGGCAGGACGCCAGGGACACCGCCGGGCAGGACGCCGCGGCCGCCGTTGGCGCGCATCAGGTGGTAGGCGCCGACCTGCGGGGCGAGGCGGCCGGCGACCTCGGACATCGGAGCGAGCAGCGGCAGCGCACGGTTGGGCAGCTCGACCGTTTCGTACGCGATCGCCGTGGTGCCGGACTCCAGGAGCGCGTCCGTGCACTCCTTCGAAGCGGCCAGGTGCAGGTAGGTGAAGAGCGTCTGGTCCTTGCGGAGGCGGTGGTACTCCTCCGCGATGGGCTCCTTGACCTTCAGCAGCAGGTCGGCGGCGGCCCAGACCTCGTCGGCGGTGGCCAGGATCTGCGCACCGGCGGAAACGAACTCGTCGTCCGTGATCGAGGAGCCGATGCCGGCGTTCTGCTCGATGACGACCTGATGGCCGTGGCGCACCAGCTCGTGCACGCCGGCGGGGGTGATGGCCACCCGGAACTCGTTGTTCTTGACCTCGCGGGGGATGCCGACCTTCACGTCGATCACGGTCCTTGGCTCAGAGGGTTCTGGGGCGATGCATGCCGAGGCGATACAAGCCGGGGCAATGCAGGTCATACCCGGAGACATGCGAGCACACCGGGAGACACCACGAAAGAACGCGGCGGAGCCAGTCTAATGAAGGGTTTCTCTCTGTCTAGCCTTTCAATGCATCAATCTTCAGCTGATGTACTACGGATTTCGCAGGCGTTAGCGTCTTGTTCCGTGCCTTCCAAGGTCGTCGCGCTCTCCGAGAGCTCCTCGCCCAGCATGCGCTCGGCCGCCGCACGGTGCAGTCGGGCGGCGGCAGGGTCGCCGAGCCGGTCCAGCGTGTCGGCCAGCCTGAGCTGCAACGCGGCCTGCAGCCGGACGTCGTCGGCGCGGCGCGCCCAATCGACCGCCTCCTGACAGGTGCGCAGCGACTCCTCGGGGCGCCCCGCGTACTCCTGCACCCGTGCCAGCTCGCTCAACGCCCGGGCCTGGGCGGCCACATCGCCGTTCTTGCGGTGCCCGCCGACGGCGGCACGCCAGTTGCGCAGCGCCTCGCCGTAGCGGCCCGCGTAGGTGTGCGCGGTGGCGATACGGCCGTACAGCCGCGCCGCGTCCACCCGCTCGCCTCGCGCCAGGCGCTGGGCGAGTGCCCTGCCGTACCAGTCGGCGGCTCGGTCGAAGTCCCCCAGCTCCTGGTGGGCGCTGCCTACGGATTCCATCGCGCGGCCGGTCGCATACGGGTCGTTCGCCTCACGTCCGGCGTCCAGCGCGGCCCGGTAGCGCGCCAGGGCTTCCGCCGCGCGGCCCGTCTGCGCGTCCAGGTCGGCGAGGTTCAGCAGCGCCGCGGCCTTCTCGCGGGGCAGGTCTCGGCGCTCGGCGACATCGAGAACGAGCCGGTGGATTCCGTACAGCTCGGGCGCCGCGGCCCGGGTGCCGAAGTGGGTGACCAGCGCCCGCACCAGCGCGGCCATCAGCCGCCGGGCCAGGGTGTCCAGCTCCCCGTCCGCGACCGCGAGCCGGGCCGCGGCCAGCAGTGCGGGCTGGCGGATGCGCAGCCAGTCCTCGGCCGCCCTGGGATGGGGGAAGCGCAGCGCGCGGGGCATTCCGGCGAGCTTTTCGCGGGCGGGCGTGCTGTCGGTCTCGGTGATCGCACGGCACGACACCAGCAGCCGTACGGTCCGCTCCAGCATCCGGGCGCGGGCGAGCTGCAGCTCTGCCGGTCGGTCCTCGGTCTCGGTGAGGTCGCGCAGCAGCGGCAGCAGGCAGCCGGGCACCTCGTACTGCGGCAGCGGCGACTCGACGGCCCGGACGAGCCCGAGCGCGACGAAGTCGTCCAGTGTGCCGTGGGCGGCGCCCACCGAGCAGCCGACCAGCGCGGACGCGGTGTGCGGATCGACGAGGCCGGCCGGAGCGAGCGAGAGCAGCCGCAGTGACCGCGCGGCGGTGCTCGACAGCGAGCCGTACGCGAGCCGGAAGACCCGGGCGAGCGGCGAGCCCTCCGCGCCGTCGCTGCGCAGGTGCCTGACGAGGTCGGCGACGGCCGAACCGGGCCGTGCCGCCAGCCAGCCCCCGGCGAGCACCAGAGCGGCGGGCTGGCCCGCGCACAGCTCGACCAGGCTCTCGGCGGCGAGCGGGTCGACTGTGATACGCACCGAGCCGGTGAAGCGGTCGAGGAGTTCGAGCGCGGACTTGGTGTCCAGGCCGCCCAGGGTGCAGGGGCGGACGTCCGCGATGCCGGTCAGCGGCCCTCCGGAGACCGCGACGACCAGGCACTCGGGTGTGTCGGGCAGTAGGACGTCGACCTGCTCGGCGTCGGCCGCGTCGTCGAGCAGGAGCAGGGTTCGGCGGGTCGCGAGGGCTTCGCGCACGGCCTCGCCCAGGTCCTCGGGGGCGGCCCCGGGCGGCGTGGACAGTCCCAGCGCGGTGAGCAGCTCCCGTGCGGTGCGCTCGGTGGGCACCGGGGTCCCGTCGGGTTCGGTGAGCCGGGCACGCAGCACCCCGTCGGGGTAACTCTCGGCGACCTGTCGTACGAGCTTCTCGGCGAGCGCGGTGCGGCCGGAGCCGGGTTTGCCGGCGATGAGCAGCACGCGCGCGCGGGGTGCCTTGCGGCCCGCGAGGGTGTCCAGGCCGGCACGTTCGATGTCGGCCCGGAGTTCCTTCAACTCTCTTGCACGGCCGAGGAACTGACCCTGTGTGGGAGCGGACCCGGCAGCCGGACGCTGCCCCTTGGCCGACACTTTCGTGCCGCCTGTGTCCACCGCCTGATCCGTCACGGGCCACGCTCCCGTCCCACCGCACGCGCAAGCCCGCCGGGACTCCGGTTCGGGCGTTTCCAGAGCCTAGTTCACGCTCTGCGACGATCCGGGCGGAGCACGGCGGAGACGTCCCCCGATCGGATCAGCCGATCGTAGGACCGATGGTGTCGGCGCGGCGTCGGAGGAGTGCCGGGGGTTGCGCCGGGGCTGTGTCAGGCCTCGAAGGGCCGGGCCGGCCAGGGAGCCTCGGCCGGGCGCAGTGCGTCGAGCCCGTCGCCGCCGCGCGCGGCGAGCAGCGAAAGGACGCCCACGACGAGGCAGTTGTTGTGCAGGTCGCCGGCGAGCACGCCGCGTACGAGCTCGTCGACGGGGACCCGGGCCAGCTCCATGTCGGCCTCCTCGTCCTCGACCTCGAAGCGCTGCCCCTCGGCCTCGGACAGATCGCGGGCGAGGAAGACGCGCACGGCCTCGTCACAGCCGCCCGGCGTGGTGTAGACGTCGGTCAGGACGCGCCAGCTCTCGGCCTTGACGTGCGCTTCCTCGTAGAGCTCACGCTGGGCCGCGTGCAGCGGGTTCTCACCAGGGATGTCGAGAAGTCCGGCCGGGATCTCCCAGAGCTTGTGGCGCACCGGGTGCCGGTACTGGCGCAGCACCAGCACGCGGTCCTGGTCGTCGAGGGCGAGTACGGCCACGGAGCCGGGGTGGACCTGGTAGTCGCGGCGGGCGACCGATCCGTCGGGCATGACCACGTCGTCGGTACGGACGGAGGTCTTGTTGCCGACGAAGGGGGTCGCGGTGGCCCTGACTTCCCACTCCTCGGCGGTGTCCTTGATCGTCATGTCGCCCTGCTCCTCCTACACAAAACGCTGCACACAAAACGCCGCATACGAAACGCCGCATACAAAACGGAAACCGGGGCACGCGCCGCAAAAGACGCGCACCCCGGCAACCGTACAACCCTTGTGTTACTTGCCCGTCTTCCGCTCGACCGCGGCCTTCACCAGGCCCGCGAAGAGCGGGTGCGGGCGGGTCGGGCGGGAGCGCAGCTCGGGGTGAGCCTGGGTCGCGACCAGGTAAGGGTGCACCTCGCGCGGGTACTCGACGTACTCCACGAGCTTGCCGTCCGGGGAGGTGCCGGAGAACTGCAGACCGGCCTTCTTCTCCAGCTCGGCACGGTAGGCGTTGTTCACCTCGTAGCGGTGGCGGTGGCGCTCCTCGACGTACTCCTTGCCGTCGTACACCTCGCGCGCGATGGAGCCCTCGGCAAGCTTGGCGGGGTACATGCCCAGGCGCATCGTTCCGCCCATGTCACCCTCGCCCGCCACGATGTCGAGCTGCTCGGCCATGGTGGAGATGACCGGGTGGGCGGTGGCGGAGTCGAACTCGGTCGAGTTGGCGTCCGGGATGCCGGCCAGGTTGCGGGCGGCCTCGATCACGATGCACTGCAGGCCCAGGCAGAGGCCGAGCAGCGGGATCTTGTTCTCACGGGCGTACTGGATCGCGCCGACCTTGCCCGACACGCCGCGGTCACCGAAGCCACCGGGGATGCAGATCGCGTCGACGTCACCGAGCTGCGCCGCCGCGCCCGCCGGGGTCTTGCAGTCGTCCGAGGTGACCCACTTGATCTTCACGCGAGCCTTGTTGGCGAAGCCGCCGGCGCGCAGGGCCTCGGTGACCGAAAGGTAGGCGTCGGGCAGGTCGATGTACTTGCCGACCAGCGCCATGTTGATCTCGTGCTTCGGGTTGTGGACGCGGTCGAGCAGGTCGTCCCAGGTCGTCCAGTCCACGTCACGGAAGGGCAGGTCCAGCTTGCGCACGACATACGCGTCCAGGCCCTCGGTGTGCAGGACCTTCGGGATGTCGTAGATCGAACGGGCGTCGGGGCAGGCGACCACGGCGGTCTCGTCGACGTCGCACATCAGCGAGATCTTGCGCTTGATGGCGGTGGGCACCTCGCGGTCGGCGCGCAGCACGATCGCGTCCGGCTGGATACCGATGTTCCTCAGGGCCGCGACCGAGTGCTGCGTCGGCTTCGTCTTCAGCTCCCCGGAGGGGCCGATGTACGGAAGGAGCGAGATGTGGACGACGAACACGTTGTCGCGGCCGACCTCGTGCCGGACCTGACGCACGGTCTCCAGGAACGGGAGCGACTCGATGTCACCGACGGTGCCGCCCACCTCGGTGATGACTACATCGACGTCGTCGGTCGCCATACGCCGGATGCGGTGCTTGATCTCGTTGGTGATGTGCGGGATGACCTGCACCGTGTCGCCCAGGTACTCGCCACGCCGCTCCTTGGCGATGACCGTCGAGTACACCTGCCCTGTAGTGACATTGGCGGAGCCGTCCAAGTCGACGTCGAGGAAGCGCTCGTAGTGTCCGATGTCCAGGTCGGTCTCGGCGCCGTCGTTGGTGACGAACACCTCGCCGTGCTGGAAGGGGTTCATGGTGCCCGGGTCGACGTTCAGGTACGGGTCGAGCTTTTGCATGGTGACCCGCAGACCCCGCGCCTTGAGCAGCGCGCCCAGGCTGGAGGCGGTCAGGCCCTTGCCGAGGGAGGAGGCGACACCCCCCGTGACGAAGAGGTGCTTGGTCGTCGTGGCTTTGCTGTTTCGAAAAGCAGCGGGCGGCATGGCCAAGAGGGGGCTCCCGTGGTCGCGGTCTGGTTTGCGTATCGGCGTGGTGTCCGAAGATTTCCGGAGGTGCCGTCGCTGCGGTTCGGGGGACCCCTTTTGCCTGTTGTTTCCTTCGGGGGTGCCCACCGGTCCACGGGCTACCAGGGTATCAGCGACCCAGCGAGCCCGCTTCCGGCCACGCTCCGCGCACGGGTCGACACGGGCTTGGCATGTCCCTCACTCGATCAGCCGACTCGGGTTACCGGGAGCGGCACGCGGATCTTCCACGTGCGTCGTATCCTGCTCGGACACTCACTGCCGAGCCCGGCCGGCGAACGGCACCATCCCCGCCCGTATCCCGGAACAACGAGAGCTTGTCAGTTCGTTTCGCAACGACAATCGCACCGATAATTGACGTTCCGCGACGACGCTTTACCAACGTTCTAACGTTCAAGGTTCTAACGTTTCAACGTTCCCCTGTTCCCCTGACCGCAGAAGCGACCGCCCTCCTGGGGCGACGTGGCCGTTCGACTGGAGATGCACGTGGCCGGGCGCATCGAGGACTACGCACTCATCGGAGACATGCAGACAGCCGCGCTGGTCTGCCGGGACGGCACAGTCGACTGGCTGTGCCTGCCCCGCTTCGACTCCCATGCCGTCTTCGCAGGACTGCTCGGCACGGAGGAACACGGATTCTGGCGGCTCGGCCCGGCCCACGCGGCCGACGCCGAACCCCCGACGGCGGCGCGCCGCTCGTACCGCGGCGACTCGCTGATCCTCGAATCCGAGTGGGACACCCCACGCGGCACGGTCCGTGTGACCGACTTCATGCCGCCGCGTGACGGCGCGCCACAGCTGATCCGGATCGTGGAGGGCGTCACGGGCCGGGTGCCGATGCGTTCCGCGCTGCGGATGCGTTTCAGTTACGGACGTGTGGTGCCCTGGGTGCACAAGCACGAGGGGCGGACGGTCGCCGTCGCCGGACCCGACTCGGTGTGGTTCGACACCGCCTGCGAGACCTACGGCAAGGCGCTGACCACGTACGCCGACTTCACGGTGGCACCCGGTGACCGGATCGCCTTCACCATCTCGTGGGAGCCCTCGCACAAGAAGCCACCCGCACTGCCCGAGCCGGAGCAGGCTCTGGAGGCCACCGAGGAGTTCTGGCGCGACTGGGTCGAGCAGTGCACGTACCACGGCCCCTACCGCGAGGCCGTCGTCCGCTCCCTGATCACGCTGAAGGCCCTGACGTACGCACCCACCGGCGGCATCGTCGCCGCGCCCACCACCTCCCTCCCGGAGGAGATCGGTGGCGTACGCAACTGGGACTACCGCTACACCTGGCTGCGCGACGCCGCGATCACCCTCTCCTCCCTCCTGCGCACGGGCTACCGCGAGGAGGCCCGCGCCTGGCGCGAATGGCTGCTGCGCGCCGTCGCGGGCGACCCGGAGAACCTGCAGATCATGTACGGCATCGCGGGCGAGCGAGAGTTGGGCGAGGCGGAGCTCGACTGGCTCCCCGGGTACGAGAATTCGGGTCCCGTACGCGTCGGGAACGGCGCCGCGCACCAGCTCCAGCTGGATGTCTACGGCGAGGTCACCGAAGCCCTGCACCTGGCCCATATGACGGGCCTGTCCCGCAACGACTACGCCTCGCTCCTCCAGCTGAAACTGATCCGCTACCTGGAGAACCACTGGGACCAGCCGGACGAGGGCATCTGGGAGGTCCGCGGTCCGCGCCGTCACTTCGTGCACTCCAAGGTGATGGCCTGGGTCGCGGTCGACCGCACGATCAAGCTCATCGAGTCCGGTGACGCGGACGGCCCGCTGGAGAAGTGGCGCGAACTGCGCGACGACATCCACCGGGACGTGTGTGAGAAGGGCTACGACAAGGAGCGCAACACGTTCACGCAGTCGTACGGCTCCAGGGAGCTGGACGCCTCGTTGCTGCTGATCCCGCAGATGGGCTTCCTGCCTCCGGACGACAAGCGCGTGATCGGCACCATCGAGGCGATCCAGCGCGAGCTGTCGACCCCCGACGGCTTCATCCTGCGCTACCCGACCACCGGCGAGGACGCGGGCGTGGACGGCCTCGAGGGCGACGAAGGCGCCTTCCTCGCCTGCTCGTTCTGGATGGCCGACGATCTCGCGATGATCGGCCGCGTGGACGAGGCCCGCAAACTCTTCGAAAGGCTCCTGGCCCTCAGGAACGATCTGGGCCTGCTCGCCGAGGAGTGGGACCCCCGCCTCCAACGCCAGGTAGGCAACTTCCCGCAAGCCTTCAGCCACGTGCCACTGATCGACACGGCACTGAGGCTGACAGCTTCGGGGGCCTACGGCGGCTGACAACGGGATGAGGTACAGCCCCGCGCCCCCTTCTGGGGGCGCGGGGCTGTTTTTACGGGCGCGGGACTGTGACATTCTGCGGCTCCGCCGCGTGGGCGCGACCAGCCACGAACTGCCCGCAGCTTCACAACGGCTCCCGCCCAGTGGAGCGCACTACGCTGAAAACAGTCCTGTCCCCTCCTGGAAGGGGCCGGCTGCCATGTCCCCCTTCTCAAAAGCCCACAACGCCCTCGCCACCCTCCGCACCGACCTGACCGGCGACGTTTTCGCCCCGGACGACCCGGGATACGACGACGCCCGAAAAATCTTCAACGCGATGATCGACCGCCGCCCCGCAGTGATCGCCCAGTGCGCGGACGAGGCCGACGTGTCCCGCGCGGTCCACTTCGCACGGGACCTGGACCTGCACATCGCGGTCCACGGCGGCGGCCACAGTGTCGCGGGCATGTCACTCAACGACGGCGGTCTGGTCATCGACCTGCGCCGGATGCACACGGTGACCGTCCATCCCGGTTCCGAGACGGTACGAGTCGAGGGCGGCGCCGTCATGAGCCAACTCGACCGCGCCACCCAGCCGTACCGCCTGGCGACCACCGGTGGCCGGGTCTCGACCACCGGCGTCGGCGGCTTCGTGCTCGGCGGCGGAAACGGCTGGCTCGACCGGGCCTTCGGCCTGGCCGTCGACAATCTGCGCGGCGTCGAACTGGTCACGGCCGACGGATCGACTCTCCGCGCCACCGACGCGGAGAACCCGGAACTCTTCTGGGCCCTGCACGGCGGCGGCGGGAACTTCGGCGTCGCCACCGCGCTCACCCTGAAACTGCACCCGCTGCCGGAATTCTCGATCGCCATGATGATGTACCAGCGGGACATCGGCCCGGACGTGGTCCGCGTCTACCGCGAGATCATCGCGGCCGCGCCGCCGGACGCCGGTGGTGGCGTCATCTATCTGACCGGGCCGCCCGAGGAGTTCATCCCCGAGCACCTGGTGGGCAAGCTGCTGTGCTGCGGGCTCCTGGTGTACGCGGGCGGCGAGGAGGAGCTGCGCAAACTCGCCCAACCGCTGCTGGCGCTGCCGCACGAGGTCGAGATCCTCAAGGACCTTCCCTACGCCGACTTCCAGTGCATGATGGACGTTCCGCCAGGGCAGCGGAACTACTGGTCCGCGGAGCATCTCACCGGCCTGCCCGACGAAGCCGTGGACATCTTCTGCGCCCTCGGGAACTCGACGCCCGTACCCACCAATACCCAGCACGTACTGTTCCCCCAGGGCGGCGCGATCGCCTCGGGCCCTGACCACTTCCCGGTGCCGTACCGGGGCGCGTCGTGGATCGTGCACCCCTTCGGGGTCTGGGAGGACCCCGCGGACGACGAGCACTGCATCCAGTGGGTCAGGGACGTCCGAGCCAATGTCCAGCCGTGGAGCACCGGCGCCGTCTACCTCAACTTCATCGGCGACGAGGGCGCGGACCGGGTGGTGGCCGGCCTCGGCGCCCAGAACACTCGGCGGCTCGCCATGGTGAAGGCCCGGTACGACCGGGACAACGTCTTCCGCTTCAACCACAACATCGTGCCGGCGTAGCGAGCGAAGCGGACCGCCGTAGCAAGCGCCGCAGACCACGGACATGCCTCCGCAAGCCCTCCACCGGTAGCGTCCGCTGCATGGACAGCCGTTTGGACAGCCGTGACGACACCCAGGGCGCCGGAATCACCGTGCAGCGGGCTCTGGAGCTGCCCGGGCTGCGCAGCGGGCTGCCGGAGATCCTCGCGGGCGCCGACCGGCTGCAGCGCACCGTGCGCTGGGTGCACGCGGGCGAGGTCCCGAACATCGCCTCGCTCCTCAAGGGCGGCGAACTGCTCCTGACCACGGGCTACGGCCTAGGCACCCGCCCGGCCGACCAGCGCGCCTTCGTCCGTACGCTGGCCGAGCGCGGTATCGCGGCCCTCGTCGTGGAGCTCGGCCCGCGCTTCACCCGGCTGCCCGCGGCACTCGTGGAGACGGCTCGCTCCGCCGGTCTCCCCCTGGTCCAGCTGCACCGCGAGGTGCCCTTCGTCGCGGTCACGGAGGAGATCCACACCGAGATCGTCAACGGCCACTACGCGCTGCTCCAGCGGGCCGAGGAAGTGCATCGGCGCTGTACGGAGGCCCTGCTCGGCGGCGGCGGTGTACCCCAGGTGCTCGGCATCCTCGCGGACTTCAGCGGCAACCCCGTCTTCCTGGAGACGGCGGACGGGCAGCTCCTGTACGCCGCCGGGGCCGGCTCCGCGGGCGCCGATCCGCTCCAGGTGTGGGAGGGGCTGCGCGGCCAGCACAAGGAGGCTCCGCCCGCCGGGACGACGCTCGTGGACGTGCCGGGTGGCGGCCCCGGCCCGGGCTCGGTACGGGCCCGGCTGGTCCTGCTGCCCGTCAGCGCCCCGATCGCCCCCGTACACCGGATCGCGGCGGAGCGGGCCGCGGGCATCCTCGCCGTCGTCCTGATGCAGGCCCGCCAGGAGGAGGAGCTCGCGGCGCGCGGACGCGGTGACTTCCTGACCGACCTCGCGGAGGGCCGGATCGAGGCCGAGGACGCCCCGGCACAGGCCCGCGTACTCGGCTTCAAGCCCGGCGGCAGCCCGCTCCTGCCGGTCGTCATGCGGCTCGCCGAGGGGCTGTCCCCCGGAGGCGGTACCGCCTCCGGGGGAGGCTGGGCCGTCCTGGCGCGCGCCGTCGCGGAGGAACTGGCCTCGGTGGGGGTGCCGGTCCTGCTGGGCGTACGTCCGGTCGAAGGCCGCGTCCCGCTGCTCCTCGGGCTGCGTTCGGAGTCCGAGCGCTCGGCGGTCGCGGACCGGGTGGCGGCCGCCTTGCGGACCGGTGTGGAGCGCGCGGGGATGCAGCGGCCCGGCGCACAGCCGCCGGTGGTCGTCGTCGGGGTCGCGGGCGGCTGGGCGGCGGCTTCGGCGGGCCTGCGGCACGCGGCGGAGACGGCGACGGCGGCGCAGGGACTGTCGGACCGCCCCTGGTACGACGCGCGCCGCCTGGACATCGACCTGCTGCTGTGGCGGCTGCGCGACCACCCGGACCTGGCTGCCTTCGTGGACCGCGCGATCGGCCCCCTCCGCGACCACGACAACCGCTCCAAGCCGCCGCTCCTACCGACCCTGGAGACGTACTTGGCGCACGCGGGCCGCAAGGCCGAGACGGCCCGCGAGCTGCACCTCAACCGGCAGACGCTCTACAACCGCCTGGCCCGGATCGGGGAGTTGCTGGGCACCGACCTCGACGACCCGCAGACGGTACTGGCGTTGAGCCTGGCCCTTCGCGCGCGCAGGCATGTGCCCTAGCCCGGCGGCCTTGGTCAGCCCAGGGGCCGGTACTGCGTCAACTCGTCGTAGACACTCAACACTTGGGCGACGTTCTCGTCCTCGGTGGGCCAGGTGGCCGCCTGCTGAACGCCCTTCTCCTTGAGCAGCTCGCGACTCGCCGGGTCCTCAAGGAGGCGTGCGACGGCTTCGGCGAGCGCCTCCGCGTCGCCGTACGGGACGAGTTCGGCCGCGTCGCCGACCAGTTCGGGGATGCCTCCGACAGCGGTCGCCACCAGCGGTACGCGCGCGTGGAGGGCCTCTTGGGCGAGGACGGAGCGCGATTCCCAACTGCTCGGCAGCAGCGCGAGATCGGCGGCCAGGAGCAGTTCGGAGACGTCGTCGCGCCGTCCGAGGAGCCGGACCGGGAGTTCCTCGTCCTCGATCCGCCGCTGGAGGACCGTACGCTGCGGCCCCTCGCCGGCGATCACCAGGAGCGGCACGGGATCGAGGGCGCGCCACGCGCGCGTGGCGTCCAGCAGGGTGTCGTACCCGCGGTGCCGGTCGAGGGAACCGACCGCCATGAGCAACGGGCGCTCGGTGGCACCGAGTTCGGCCCGCGCCTTGTGGCGGAGCCGGTCCAGGTCCCCGTACTCGACGGCCTTGCGCGGCGTCGGGAGGGCGACGGCGGCGAGCCGGGCGTCCCGCGCTCCCCTGCGGCGGGCGCGATCCACCAGGTCGGACGAGGTGCCCAGTATCACCGCGGCCGCTTTGGCCACCCTCCGCTCCAGCAGGCGCAGCAGATGGGCGCGCGCCCCCTCGGCGTGCGAGCGGGTGTGCCAGGTGACGACCAGCGGGGTGCGCCGCCCGCTGAGCGCGAGCGCGGCCCGCAACGCGGCGTGCAGCCCGTGCGCGTGCACGAGATCGGCGTCCGCGCAGGCCGTCCGCAGCGCGGCCACGGAGGTGGGGTCACTGCTGCGCGGGACCGGGATGTGGTGGGCGCCCACACCCGTGAATCCGTACACACGATCGGCAGCGGAGGGGGCGCACACGGTTACCCGCACCCCCCGGGCGACGAGGCCCGAGGCCAGCGACCGCACATGGGCGCTGCTGCCCGCGCTGCCGCCGCCGAGCACCTGCACGGTGCGCAGCGGCGACTGGCCGTGCGGTGAGTGGCTGCTCACGTGGCTCACGTGGCCGGGGCTCCTGGTTCGGCGTCGGACGGTCACGAAGGAACGTACAGAAGGATCCAACAGAGACGTGCAGAAGGACGTGCAGAAGGACGTACGGAAAGACGTGCGGAACGATGCGTAGAGGGACGTGCAGAAGGATGTGCGGCGGGGTGTACCGCACGTCGCGCTCCACGTACTACGTCAAGGATGCCAGGCCGCACGGGTGTTCCGGGACAGCCATCGGAGCACGGTTCCCGTGTCATCGGCCAACTCGACGACGCCTGTCACTCACACGAGTGAGAAAACCCGTGGTTTCGGGCGCGGTTGTCGAGCGCGGGTGCGAGTGAGGCGTTGCGGTGATGTCACCGGCGATGTGGGGCCGACCTGGGGTGTCACGGGGTTGACCGCCGCGCGCGAAGCCTCCTGGAGCACACAGTCGCACGCACACTTCCCCGCACACCGGCGCACACCCTCTCAGCGCCTCTCAGCGCGCCTCAGCACCTCGCAACGCCCTCCGCACGACAGGCCGCCCCTCCGCTCACCCTCACCCCAGCGACCGCGCCAGGTCGCTGACCTTCTCCCCGTACACCGTCGCGGCCACCAACGCCGCGGCGTGGGCGACGAGCCCGGCCCGGCCATTGCCCGCGACGATGGCGGTGCCCAGCGCGGCGCCGAGCGCGTGGGCCCCGGCGTCGCCGATCATCGCGCGCTCGCCGAGGTCGTCGGGGAGGACGGCCACCGCCGCACCCAGTGCCGCGGCCGACAGCCGCCCTGCGGGCCCCCCGCGCAGCAGCCCGGGCGCGCTCAACCCGAGCACGGCACCGGCAGCCCTGCCCGGGCGGACATCCACCAGGTTGACGAAGTGTGCGCTCCCAGCGATCACGACCCCCGCGAGCAGTTTGTCCACGAGACGCTCCTTGAGGAGCGCCCCCGCCACCAGCCCCGCGGCCGAGATCCCGAACAACTTGACCGCCCCACTGGTCACTTCGCCGTCCCGCAGCGCCCCAAGGTGCGCCCGAAACCCACGCCGTGGGTCATCCGCCCCGGCGACATCGTCGTACGCCCCGCACGCACCGGCGGCCAGGACGGCGAACCCGGCGCCACGATGGGCCCGAGCCGCACCGAGCGCCGCTCCCACGGCAGCGGCGGGCCCCGCGTACAACTCGACGGTCCGCCCGGCGTAGTTCTTGCGCTCCCAACGGGCGGGGCCGCCGGGTGCTGTGGAGCGGAGGGCGGTGATGCTCGCGCGGGTCAGCGCGGCGACGGCGGTGAACGTGGCGCTCCGGCCGGCAAGTGCGATCATGCGACCACCCTAGGGGCGCCCGCGGAGCGGGCCGGATGCGGGGACTGCGGAGCAGTCCCGAGGGGGGCGGGCGGGAAACCGGCGCGGAGCGGCGAAGAGCGACTGCGGAGCGGTCACGGCCAAGCCGCGGAGCGGTGCAGAAACCCCCACCGCGGAGCGGCGAGGAAGCCCCGGCCCGCCGACGGCTACCCGTCTGCCCGAGCCGTGGCCAGCAACTCCTCCGCATGTGCCCGAGCCGTCTCCGAGTCCTCCTGCCCCGCCAGCATCCGGGACAACTCCCGAACTCGGTCCTCCCCCTCCAGCACCTTCACCCCGGACCGGGTGACCGACCCGTCGTTCGTCTTCTCGACCAGCAACTGCCGATCGGCGAACGCGGCCACCTGCGGCAGATGCGTGACGACCACCACCTGCGCGGTCTTGGCGAGCTTGGCCAGCCGCCGCCCGATCTCGACCGCGGCCTTGCCGCCGACACCCGCGTCGACCTCGTCGAAGAGATACGTCGGCACGGGGTCGGTCCCCGCGAACACGACCTCCACCGCCAGCATCACGCGCGAGAGCTCACCACCGGACGCCCCCTTGGCAATGGGCCGTGGCGGCGCCCCAGGATGCGGCGCGAGCAGCAACTCGACCTCGTCGACACCCGCGGGCCCATACGCGACCGTACGCCCACCGATTTCCACGCCCGCAGGATCGTCGCTCTGCCGGATCTCGAACGACACGCGCGCGTGCGGCATGGCGAGCGAGGCCAGCTCGGCGGTCACGGCGCCGGCGAACCGCTCGGCGGCCTCCGTACGGGCTTCCGTCAATGCCTGTGCCAACCCGCCCAGTTCCGTCCGCAGCACGTCCCGCTCGCCGGTCAGCTCGTCGATCCGCTCGTCGTCGCCGTCGAGTTCGAGGAGCCGCGCGGCGCCCTGCTCGGCCCACGCCAGCACGGCGTCGATGTCCACGCCGTACTTCCGGGTCAGCTGGGTGAGTGCGGCCCTGCGCTCCTCGACCGCCGCGAGCCGCAACGGATCGGCGTCGAGGTCGTCGGCGTACCCGGCCAGCTCCCCCGCCACATCGCGCAGCAGAATGTTGATCTCGCCGATCCGCCCGGACAGCTCGGCGAGCGACGAGTCGTGCGACCGTACGGCCTCCAGCGTCCTATGGGCCCCCGCGACGAGCGTCGCCGCGTCGATGCCCTCCGGGTCCTCGGGATTGCCCGCGAGCGCGGCGTGCGCGGCCGTGGCGGCCGAGGCCAGCGCCTCCGCGTGGCCCAGCCGCTCCGCCTCCGCCCCCAGCTCCACGTCCTCGCCCGCGCGCGGCTCGACCGCCGCGATCTCGTCGAGCCCGAAGCGCAGCATGTCGGCTTCCTGGGCCCGCTCACGCGCGCGCGTGGTGATCTCGTCCAGCTCGGCGGAGATGGCCCGCAGCCGCCGGTAGGCGCCCGCGTACTTGGCGAGCGGCACGGCGACCGCGTCCCCGGCGTACCGGTCGAGCGCCTGCCGCTGCCGGGACAGCTTGAGCAGTCCCTGCTGGTCGGTCTGCCCGTGCACCGCGACGAGCTCGTCGGCGATCTCGGCAAGCACCCCCACCGGCACGGAACGCCCGCCCAGGTGCGCCCGCGAGCGCCCCTCGGCCGAAACGGTACGGCTGATCAGCAGCGCCCCGTCGTCGAGCTCGGCGCCCGCCTCCTCGGCCCGTACGACCGCCGTTCCGCGCGCGGGTACGGCGATCCGCCCCTCCACGACCGCGTTCTTGGCGCCGATCCGCACCAGCGCGGGGTCCGCGCGCCCACCGAGCAGCAGCCCGAGGCTGGTGACCACCATCGTCTTGCCCGCACCGGTCTCACCTGTCACGGCGGTGAAGCCGGGCGACAGCACGACGACCGCGTCGTCGATGACTCCGAGCGACCGTATCCGCATCTCCTCCAACACGCCCCCGACCATACGAGGTTTTCCTGGCCCCGTGCGACGCCGCCCCCGCAACGAGAGCCGGGCGTTACCTTCTCCGGGCAGGCCTCGTTCCCCAGAAGGCTCCCCGCCCACGCGGGGGTGATCCGGTCGTGTCCGTCCTGGACGAGTTACGGATTCGTTGCTCCCCGCCTACGCGGGGGTGGCCCGGCGCCCGGGCAGTACCCGTGGCGCCGGGCACGTTCTAGTGCGGCGCCCCCCGCCACCCCGCCACCGGCAACGCAAACTTGGCCACGAGCCGATCGGTGAACGACGCATGGTGCAGCCGAGCCAGCCGCACCGGCACAGCCCCCCGCCGCACCTCCACCCGCGCCCCCGGCGGCAACTCCACCGTCCGCCGCCCGTCGCACCACAGCACCCCCGGCGGAATGTGCGGCAGCACCTCCACCGCGAGCACCGAGTCCGGCGAGGTCACGAGCGGCTTGGCGAACAGCGCGTGCGCGCTGATCGGCACCATGAGCAGCGCCTCGACCTCCGGCCACACCACGGGCCCGCCCGCGGAGAAGGCGTACGCCGTGGAGCCGGTCGGCGTGGACAGACAGATGCCGTCACAGCCGAAGCCGGTCACCGGCCGCCCGTCGATCTCCAGGATGACCTCCAGGAGCTTCTCGGCGGAGACCTTCTGCACGGCGGCCTCGTTGAGCGCCCAGTCGGTGTGCACGATGTTGCCGTTCTGGTGCACGACGACGTCGACGGTCATGCGTTCCTCGACCTCGTAGGCCTTGGTGACGACCCGGTCGACGACCTTGTCGAGGTCGTCCCGCTCGGCCTCCGCGAGGAACCCGACGCTGCCGAGGTTGACGCCGAGCATCGGCACCCCGGAGGCGCGGGCGAACTCGGCGCCGCGCAGCAGCGTGCCGTCACCGCCGAGGACGATCAGCAGCTCGCATCCGTCGAGGCACTGCGGAGTGGCCTCCTTGACCAGCTCCACTTCGGGAGGCAGCGGCAGATCGGCCGCCTCCGCCTCCAGGACGCGCACCCCGAGCCCAGAGCGCAACAGCCCCTGGACGACGAGTTCGGCGCTGCGGATCGCAGCGGGCCGCCCGGTGTGGGCGAGCAGGAAAACAGTACGAGCTCGGGTCTGTGTCAACGCGGCCCCTCCGCCACTGCACGGTCAACGTCGGCCGGGTCGAGTTCGGGCGCCCCGGCACGCAGCCACAGAAAGTACTCGACATTGCCCGAGGGCCCGGGCAGCGGGCTGGCGGTCACGCCCTTCACCCCGAGACCCAGTTCCGCGGCCCGCCGGGCCACCCCGCGCACCGCCTCGGCGCGCAGTTCCAGGCTGCGTACGACACCACCACTCCCCAGCCGTTCCTTCCCCACCTCGAACTGCGGCTTGACCATCATCACCAGATCGGCGTCGGGCGCCGCGCACCGCACGAGGGCGGGCAGCACCAGGCCGAGTGGGATGAAGGACAGATCCCCGACAACAAGATCCACGGGCTCCCCATCGATCGCCTCCAACGTCAACTCGCGTACGTTCGTACGGTCCTTGACCGTGACGCGTTCATCGCTCTGCAGAGACCAGGCGAGTTGCCCGTAGCCGACATCGACGGCGACCACGTGGGCGGCGCCCGCGCGCAGCAGCACGTCGGTGAAGCCTCCGGTGGACGCTCCGGCGTCCAACGCACGCCGTCCCTCGACAGTCAGCCCCTGTGGCACGAAGGCGGCCAGGGCGCCCGCGAGCTTGTGCCCGCCGCGCGAGACGTAGTCGGGGTCGCTGTCGTCCTGGGTGACGACGATCGCGGCCGCGGTCTCCACCTGGGTGGCGGACTTGGTCGCGAGGGTCTTTCCGACGGTGACCCGGCCCGCGGCGATCAGCTGCCCGGCGTGCTCGCGCGAGCGGGCGAGCTTCCGGCGGACCAGCTCGGCGTCGAGGCGGCGGCGTGCCACTCCTGCCACGTTCGGTTCAGCTCCTGCGGTCGTTGGAATCAAAAGGTGCGGCCCGAAGGGCCTCGTTGAGGGGTGGTGGTCGGGTGACGGGTGGGCGGGGGCGCCGGAGGTCCCGGGCGGGCGTCGAGCGCGGTCAGCGCGTCGCGCAGCCCCCGGTGTACATCCTCGTACACCTCGACGTGTCCGTCCGTGGCGAGGTGGTCGGCGTCGGCAAGCCGGTCCAGCTGGTCGTCGACCTCGGCATTGCCGGTGGGGACGCGCGGGACGTTCAGCGGGGCCGGGGCGGCAGGGTCGTACCCGGGTTCGACATCGACCGGAACCTCCGGCTCCGGCACCTCGTCCCGCGGAGACCCGGTCTCCGACACTGAGTCGCTCATGCCCCGACGCTACCCCGTAGCGCTGCGGTACCGTCGATCACGATGGCCACGATTGAGGAGTGCCGCAGCGCACTCGACAAGCTCTCGGACAATATGGCGAGCGCCGACGGAAACGTGCGCGAGGCGGCGGCCTTGGACCGCTCGCTGAGTTGCCGCATCACCGACCTGGACATCACCTTCGCCGGCCGCCTCGAGGATGGCCGGATCAAGGTGCTGGACACGCTCCAGGGGCCTCCGCGCGAGAAAGCCCAGATCAGACTCACCATGGCCGGCGACGATCTGGTCGCCATGGTCAACGGGGAGCTGAACTTCGCAAGAGCCTGGGGGTCGGGCCGGGTGAAACTGGAAGCGAGCCTGCTCGATCTGCTCCGCCTCAGGAAGCTTCTGTAGCGGGTACACGCGCGCGTGCCTTGCGCGCCGCCGGCACCACCAGCGGCGTCCCCGTCTCCGGGTCGTCGATGACCTGGCAGCGCAGCCCGAAGACCTCCTCGACCAGTTCGGCCGTGACGATGTCGCTGGGCGCGCCCTCGGCGATGACCTCACCGTCGCGCAGGGCGATGAGGTGGGTGGCGTACCGGGCGGCGTGGTTGAGGTCGTGCAGCACGGCGACCAGGGTGCGGCCCTGTTCCTCGTGGAGTTCGGCGCACAGGTCGAGCACATCGATCTGGTGCTGGATGTCGAGGTAGGTGGTCGGCTCGTCGAGCAGCAGCAGCGGGGTCTGCTGTGCGAGCGCCATGGCGATCCACACACGCTGCCGCTGACCACCGGACAATTCATCGACATAGCGATCGGCCAGCTCGGCGACACCGGTCGAGGCCATCGACTCCTGCACGACCCGCTCGTCCTCCGTCGACCACTGGCGCAGCAGCCCCTGGTGCGGATAGCGGCCCCGGCCGACCAGGTCGCCGACCGTGATCCCGTCCGGCGCGATCGACGACTGCGGCAGCAGGCCGAGCGTCCTTGCGACCTTCTTCGCCGGCATCGACTGGATGATCTGCCCGTCGAGCAGCACCCGCCCCTCGGAGGGCTTGAGCATCCGGGAGAGGGCGCGCAGCAGGGTGGACTTGCCGCAGGCGTTCGGGCCGACGATCACAGTGAAAGAGTTGTCGGGAATCTCCACCGACAGCTGCTTGGCGATGACGCGCTGGTCGTAGCCGAGGGTGACGTTGTCGGCGGACAGGCGGTTCACAGTGCTCCTTGGGGTGTTCTTGTGCGCCGAGGCGTTCTGGTACGCCGGGGTGTTCTGGTGCGCCAAGGCGTTCTTGTTCGCCGAGGTGCTCATATCCGGCCCGCCTTGCGCTCGGTGACGAGGAGCCACAGCAGATAGACCCCGCCGAGTACTCCGGTCACGACACCGACCGGCAGCTGATCGGCGCCGAAGGCCCGCTGCGACGCCCAGTCGGCGACGATCAGCAGGGTGGCGCCCATGCACATCGACGAGACCAGATTCGGTCCGGGCGACCGGGTCAGGCGCCGGGCGAGCTGTGGCGCGGTGAGCGCCACGAAGCCGACCGGTCCCGCGGCGGCGGTCGCGCCCGCGGTGAGCAGTACGGCGCACAGCATCAGCAGCAGTCGTACGCGTTCGACGCGTACCCCCAGGGCGTACGAGACATCGTCGCCCATCTCCATCATGCGCAGCCCCCGCGCGTTGCCGAGGACGAGCGGGACGAGGACCGCACACATCACCAGCAGCGGCCAGACCTGCGTCCAGTCACGGCCGTTGAGGGATCCGGTCATCCAGACGACCGCGCGGGTCGCGTCGACGATGTCGGCCTTGGTGAGCAGATAGCCGTTGACCGCCGTGACGATCGCGGACACTCCGATGCCGACCAGAACCAGTCGGTATCCGTGCACTCCCCGCTTCCAGGCCAGCAGATAGATGGCGACTCCGGTCACCAGGCCGCCGATGAGCGCCCCGAAGGCGACCTGGGTCGCGCTCCCGGAGAACAGCACGATCATGATGAGCGCGCCGGCCGTCGCCCCCTGTCCGAGGCCGAGGACGTCCGGGCTGCCCAGTGGATTGCGGGAGATGGACTGGAAGAGCGCCCCGCCGAGCCCGAGCGAAGCGCCCACCAGAAGGCCGACGAGGACCCGCGGCAGCCGCAGGTCGTTGACGATGAACTCCTGGCCCGCGTCACCGTTGCCGACCAGCGTCTTGAGGACGTCGACGGCCGGGATCGGGAAGTCGCCGGTGCCGATGAGCACCACGCTCGCGGCCAGCGCGGCCACCATCAGCAGCACCACGACGGTGAAACCCCGGACGTCGAGCCGCACGGAGAACCCGCCGCGTGTGCGGACCGACCGTATGGCGGGAGTCGGCTTACGTGTGGTCGTCACAGCTGCGCCGTCCTCCGCCGTCGTACGAGATAGATGAAGACCGGGCCGCCGAGGACCGCGGTGACGATGCCGACCTGAAGCTCCGCGGGCCGCGCGACCAGCCGCCCGATGACATCGGCGCCGAGCAGCAGCACAGGCGACAGGACAGTGGCGTACGGCAGGATCCACCGCAGGTCCGGCCCGGTGAAGGACCGCACGACGTGCGGGACCATCAGCCCGACGAACACGATCGGCCCGCAGGCGGCTGTCGCGGCGCCGCACAGCACGGTGGCGGCTGCCATGGACAGCGCGCGGGTGCGGTTCAGGTTGGCGCCGAGCGCGCGGGCGGTGTCGTCACCCATGGCCATGGCGTTCAGCGGCCGGGCCAGGGCCAGCGCGACGAGCGTGCCGACCACAAGGAAGGGCAGCACCTGCTTGATGGTCGTGTCGGTCGCCGAAGCCAGCGAACCGACCGTCCAGAAGCGCATCTTGCCCAGTGCGGCATCATCCATGATCATCACGGCCTGGAGATAGCCGTAGAGGGCGGCGCTGATCGCCGTGCCCGCGAGAGCGAGCCGCACCGGGGTCGCGCCCCGGCTGCCGCCGAGGAACCAGACCAGGGCCCCGACCGCGGCCGCGCCGAAGAAGGCGAACCACACGTAGCCGCTCAGCGAGGTGACACCGAAGTAGGTGATGGCGGTGACGACCGCGGCGGACGCGCCCGCGTTGATGCCCAGCAGTCCGGGGTCGGCCAGGGGATTGCGGGTGAGCGCCTGGAGGACGGCACCCGACAGCCCGAGCGCGGCACCGACGAGCAGTCCGAGGACGGTGCGCGAGAGCCGGTCGCCGACCACGACGTCGGCGTACGTCCCCGAGTCGTGCAACAGACCGTGCCAGACCTGATCCAGCGGCAACGCCTTCGCGCCGATCGCGACGCTCGCCAGCGCGACGAGCACCAGCAGGACCATGGAAGCGAGGAGCCCGACGCTGCGTATCGCCCGGCGGCTCGGGGGCGCGGGGGCGATCTCCGCGCGCTGTTCGGGGGGACTGTCGACCAACACCCGGTTAGGTTAGCCTACCCTCGCCGCCACCTCGATGCCCGGTGACCAGTCACGACAGCGGCGGTGTCCGCCTCCATGTGCCCCGCGCAGCCGCTGACCAACCCTCCGCCGGAGGACTGATCAACTCTCCGCCCTCAGAGGCCCAGCCGCGCCAGCGCCTTCCCCCCGTCCACCCCACACGCCCCGTCCCCGGCGGCCGTCCACGCCGCCGCGCACAGCGCCCGCAGCCCGTCGAGAGCCACCCCGTCACCCGCCAGCTCCAGCCGCTCACTCCCGGCCGTCGCCGTCCAGCCTCCGCAGCGGAACCCGCTTCCCGCCTCGACGACCTCCGGCTGTCCGGTCAGCAGACCGCGCAGATCGGCGTCGACATAGGTCGGCCGGTGCTGCGGCGGAGCGGCGAGGAGTTGCGCACCGTCCGTCACGCCGGTGAGCACGAGCAGCGAGTCCACCTCGCCGTTGAACGCGCCCTCGATGTCCGTGTCCAGCCGGTCCCCGACCACCAACGGCCGCTTTGCCCCGGTGCGCAGGATCGTCTCGCGGTGCATCGGGGGCAGTGGCTTGCCCGCCACCTGCGGCTCGGCGCCGGTGGCGATGCGGACGACCTCCACCGCCGCCCCGTTCCCCGGGGCGATCCCACGGGCGCTCGGAATCGTCAGATCGGTGTTGGACGCGAACCACGGCACCCCGCGCGCGATGGCGTAGCACGCCTCCGCGAAGCGCCCCCAAGCCAGCTCAGCACCCCCGAACCCCTGCACGACCGCCGCCGGGTCGTCCTCGGCCGACTCGACCGGTTCCAGCCCGCGCTCCCGCAGCGCGACCCGCAGTCCCTCACCCCCGATGACCAGCACGCGCGCACCGGCCGGCACCTGCTCGCTGATCAGCCGGGCGGCAGCCTGCGCCGACGTGATGACGTCGGACGCCCCCGTCGGTATACCCAGCTCGCTCAGATGCTCCGCCACGACGTCGGGCGTCCGCAGCGCGTTGTTGGTGACATACGCGAGATGCATCCCGCCCGAGCGAGCGGTACCGAGCGACTCCACGGCGTACGCGATCGCGTTACCACCCGCGTACACCACCCCGTCGAGGTCGAGCAGAGCCGTGTCGTAGGCCTCGCTCAGAGCCTGCGCACTGCCCTCGGGCCGCGTCCTGACGGTCTGGCTCATTGCACATCTCCTCGTTCGTTCTCTGTCCCACGATCATCGCTCATGCCACTGACACACTTACGATGCCTCAATGAACTATGCAGGTCCCGCGGAGCAAACACCCGCGCGCATCGGCCTCGAACTGACCCCGTTCCGGGGCCTGCGCTACGACCCCGACCGGGTCGGCAGCCTCGCCGCCGTGACATCTCCGCCGTACGACGTCGTCGTACGGCCGGACGGTCTGCTCCACCTCGAATCCTCAGACCCGCACAACATCGTCCGGCTGATCCTCCCTCAGGACGGAACCCCCACCGCCCGCAACCGCCAGGCGGCGGACACCCTGCACGACTGGCTGTCCAAGGGCGTCCTGACCACCGACCCCGAGCCGGGCCTGTACGTCTACGAGCAGCACGACGACGGCATGCTGCAGCGCGGCATCATCGGCGCCCTGCGCCTGTCGGAGCCGTCCGACGGCGTCGTCCTCCCGCACGAGGACGTCATGCCCCACATCATCGCGGACCGCGCGGCCCTGATGCGCGCCACCGCCGCCAACCTCGAACCCCTGCTGCTGACCTACCGCGGCAACGGCTCCCGGGTAGGCACGGCCGCCGTCATCGAACGCACCGCCGAGCGCGAACCGCTGCTCTCCACCACCACGGAGGACGGTTTCAACCACCGCCTGTGGGCGGTCACCGACCCCGTCGATCTGGCCGAGGTCCAGACAGACCTCGGCAACCACCAGGCACTCATCGCGGACGGCCACCATCGCTGGGCGACGTATCTGCGGCTGCGTACCGAACATCCCTCGCCCAGCCCCTGGGACTACGGTCTGGTGCTCCTGGTGGACACCGTTCGCTATCCGCTCCGCGTCCGCGCGATCCACCGCCTGCTCCACGGCTTGCCGGTCGCGGACGCGCTGGCCGCCCTCACGGGCTCCTTCCGGGTACGTCACCTCGACGTCCCCCTTCCCGAGGCCCAGGCGGCCCTCGCCGAAGCGGCCGGTTCGGGCAACGCCTTCCTCCTCGCGGGCGACGGCGCGTTCCACCTGGTCGACCGCCCGTCCCCGGACCTCCTCGCCCGTACGGTCCCGGCCGACCGCCCCGAGGCCTGGCGCACCCTGGACGCGACCGTCCTGCACAGCACGCTCCTCGGCCACCTCTGGGGCATCCCGGAGGACTCGCCCGCCCACATCGCGTACATCCACGACACCGCGGCCACCGTCGCCAAGGCGGAACACGACGGCGGCACGGCCGTCCTGATGCACCCGGTCCGCGAAGAGGTCGTACGCGATCTCGCCCGCCAAGGCGTCACGATGCCCCGCAAGTCGACGTCGTTCGGCCCGAAGCCGGCGTCGGGGCTGGTCCTGCGGGCACTCGTTCTCTGAAACGCCGACGGCGGGACCCCTTCCGGAGTCCCGCCGCCCGTGCCCCGCTACATCCGCCTGGCGTCAGCTCTGAGGCGCGTCCTCGTCGCCGCCCTCAACAACCGGCGCCTGCTCGCCCTTCGAAGCGGCAGCTTCGTCCTGAACGTCGTCCTCGTCGTCGTACTCTTCATCCTCGACGTCGGCCTCGGGCGTGGCTTCTTCCTCGCCCTCGCCCTCATCCTCGACGAGCACGTCGACGAATTCGACACCGTCCAGCTCGGCGAGTCGGTCGGAGGCGTCCGTGCTGCCGTCCTTGTCGGACTCCACGGCCTTCGCGAACCACTCGCGCGCCTCGCCCTCACGACCGGCGGCAAGAAGCGCGTCGGCGTACGCGTAGCGCAGTCGCGCGGTCCAGGGCTGCACGGAGTTCGAGGCGAGCTCCGGGCTCTGGAGGGTCACGATGGCGGCCTCGAGCTGCCCCATGTCCCGCCGCGCGCCGGCAGCCACGAGCCGCATCTCGACCTGACCGGCCTTGTCCAGCTTGTGCACCTCGGGCGCACCGGCCATGTCCAGCGCCTTCTCGGGCCGACCCATGCCGCGCTCGCAGTCCGCCATGACGGGCCACAGATCCACGTTCCCGGTCATGCGACGCGCGGCCCGGAACTCGGCGAGCGCCTCGCTGTACTTCTGGTTCGCATACGCGGCGAACCCGGCCGCCTCGCGCACAGCGGCGACGCGCGATGCCAGGCGCAGGGCAATCCTCGAGTACGCGTATGCACCCTCGGGGTCCTCGTCGATGAGCCGGGCGACCATCACCAGGTTCCTCGAGACTTCCTCGGCAAGCCCCTTGGGCAGGCTCAGCAACTCCTGCCGTACGTCGTTGTCGATCTCCTCACCCGTGACGTCATCGGGGATCGGCAGCCGCTTGATCGGCTCACGGTCCCGATCGCGCTCGTCGCGGCCACGGAAGCCGCCACGGTCGTCGCCCCGCCGGTCATCACGGCCGCGGAAACCACCGGGACGGCCGCCCCGGTCGTCGCGACGCGGGCCGCGGCTCCGGTCGTCACGGCCCCGGTCGTCGCGGGGCCGGAAGCCGCCACGGTCGCCGTCTCGCCGGTCGTCACGACGGTCGTCACGGCGGAAACCACCGCGGTCATCGCCCCGGCGGTCGTCCCTGCGATCGTCTCGCCGATCGTCACGGCGGAAGCCGCCACGGTCGTCGTCTCGACGCTCACCACGGTCATCACGACGGAACGGCGGACGGTCCCCGTCACGACGGAACCCACGATCACCCTCGTCACGACGAGGCCCGCTGGTGGAACGGTCGTCACGCCGGAACGGCGGACGGGAACCACCACGATCGCCCTCGCGCCTCTCGTCCCGACGGAAACCCCCACCACCACGACTGTCATCACGGCGGAAGCCACCACGATCGTCGTCTCGACGCTCACCACGGTCATCACGACGGAACGGCGGACGGTCCCCGTCACGACGGAACCCACGATCACCCTCGTCACGACGAGGCCCGCTGGTGGAACGGTCGTCACGCCGGAACGGCGGACGGGAACCACCACGATCGCCCTCGCGCCTCTCGTCCCGACGGAAACCCCCACCACCACGACTGTCATCGCGACGGAAGCCACCACGATCGTCGTCTCGACGCTCACCACGGTCATCACGACGGAACGGCGGACGGTCCCCGTCACGACGGAACCCACGATCACCCTCGTCACGACGAGGCCCGCTGGTGGAACGGTCGTCACGCCGGAACGGCGGACGGGAACCACCACGATCGCCCTCGCGCCTCTCGTCCCGACGGAAACCCCCACCACCACGACTGCCATCACGGCGGAAGCCACCACGATCGTCGTCTCGACGCTCACCACGGTCATCACGACGGAACGGCGGACGGTCCCCGTCACGACGGAACCCACGATCACCCTCGTCACGACGAGGCCCGCTGGTGGAACGGTCGTCACGCCGGAACGGCGGACGGGAACCACCACGATCGCCCTCGCGCCTCTCGTCCCGACGGAAACCCCCACCACCACGACTGGCATCACGGCGGAAACCACCACGATCGCCGCGGTCATCGCCCCGACGATCGTCACGGCGGTCATCCCTGCGGTCATCACGCCGGTCGCCAGGACGGTCGTCACGGCGGAAGCCACCACGGTCACCGCCGCGGTCACCATCACGGCGGTCATCACGGCGTGGGCCCCCGCGGTAGCCGCCGCGGTCACCACTGTCCCGGCGGCGCTGATCGCGCTCCGGTCGCTCATCGGGAGAGTTGGGGGACATGGGTGACTCCTGTCTTCGGTACCGCAAGTCATTCTCGCGCAGCCGGGTACCCGGCGCGCTTCGGAAAAACAAAAAAAGGACCTTTGGTCCCAGCGAGTCGCTGGGACCAAAGGTCCTCCAAAGATTGTTCGGCGGCGTCCTACTCTCCCACAGGGTCCCCCCTGCAGTACCATCGGCGCTGTGAGGCTTAGCTTCCGGGTTCGAAATGTAACCGGGCGTTTCCCTCACGCTATGACCACCGAAACCCTTTCAGACACCCCACCTAAAAGCAGGGTCTTGAACGGGCAGCGAACAAGCACACTTTTCAATTAGTGAAACTGTTCAGCCAGCACAACCGTTCGTTGTCTGGGAACTACACAGTGGACGCGAGCAACTGAGGACAAGCCCTCGGCCTATTAGTACCAGTCACCTCCAGCGGTTACCCGCCTTCCAGATCTGGCCTATCAACC